>CBJNAR010000216.1:0-6283 GCA_966434075.1 uncultured bacterium | reverse complement strand
CAGCGCAGAGTCTCGTCGTTTGGGCTACAAGACGGAGATTCTTCGCTCCGCTCAGAATGACAATTCCCGTGTGACCGACTACTGAGCGCAGCGAAGAGTGACAAATCGGGTCGGCTGGCTTATTCAGTGAAAAGAACAAAAAAGAAGCCCGCCAGTTACGCCGGGGAGAGGCGGGTTTCAGGCGGGCGGCCGGCGCAGAGGCGCGGGGGTTAATGCGGCGTGTTGTTGTTGTCGGACGCGGCCTGTTCGCCCATCTCGTAGAGCCGGGGCATGAAATCGACCCCGCAGCTTTCGAGCGCGGTCATCATCTCCAGGATGATGCGCACACCGGCCAGGTTGACCTTGAGGCGCTGGGTGAGGTGCTGGATGAACTGAAAGCGCTTGATGTCGTTTTGCGAATAGCGGCGGCGCTTCGTCGGGGTGCGGGCGGGCACAACCAGCCCTTCTTCTTCGTAAATCCGCAATGTGCGCGGGTGCATGCCCAGGAGATCCGCGGCCACGCTCAGCGTAAACACCGGGCGGTCGGCGTTGATGGGGCTGCCGGCGGTGCTGCGCGACAGGGGTGGGAGGGGCCGGCTGGCCCGCCGCCGGCCCAGGCCGATACTGGAGATCGCCCCACCCGCATCCGGTTCAACTACGTCTTCGTCCTGTACTGCTTCGTCGTCCACTTGATCGGTATCGGCGCGGGGGTTCTCTTGGGTTTTATCTGGCATACTGGGCCTCAATCGCTTGGCGTTTGGGTGGGCACAGCACGGCAATAGACATGCTGTGGTCAGCGTCGATCATAACACAGACCATGAACGTTGTCAAGTTTTTGGGCCTAAAGGCGCCCCGGTTTTTGATCTTGCCCCACGCCTGCGACGGGGTGATTTAGTAGTAGCCGCGGCGCCGCCGCCCGCCCAGCAGGCCCCAGAGGAGGCCGACGACCAGCGCGCCGACGGCGGCGGGGATGAGGGCCACGTTTTCCAGCGCCGGTTGGGGCAGCACGGGGAACCGGGTCTGCAACACGTCGCCGCCCAGCCAGGCGCCCAGGAAGGCAAACACCATTTCGCCGACGAAGCCCAGGGGGATGGCGCCGCCGCGGATCAGTTCGACGATCAGCCCGGCCAGCGCAGCTATGAGCAGCAAGACCAGCCAGTGGCCGGCTTCGCTGAAATTCACGGTAAAGGTCATGATGGGTGGGGCCGGCGGAGCGGCCGCTTGTCCTTGATTAGAATGTGAGTCCCAGGTTCTCGACTCGCTTGACCCCGCGGAAGAAGAGCCGTAAGGCCAGGAACATGGTTGTGTAGCCGGGTACGTCCAGGAAGCGTCCGATCTTTGCTTCCCCGTCCGGGCCGATATAGCGCCAGAGATCCTCGCGGCTTAATTCGAGGACGGGCGCGAGACTGTGCACCTCCGGGGTGCGGCCCAGATCATACGGATCGGGCTGGCCGGCCGGTGCGCCCAGTGCCGCGGCCAGGCGGCGGCCCATGGCCTCGCGGCGAGTGGCCGGCAGGCCGGGCGGCGCCAGCCGCCCCAGGCGTCCGGCAAGATCGAGAAGAGATTCGAGTTCGGCGCGCTGCTCGGGAGTGGCGTCGTGGTCCAGTATTGCCGCCGGTGAGCGCCCTTGCGCCTGAGCGTCCAGGCATGCGGCCAGCACGTCTTCCGTCCGCATTAGTAACTCCCTGTCGGTTTCCTGAGGTGTCCCTGCTGCATCCGCGACTCTAGTATCGTGCATGGCTTATAACGCCGGTTTAGAGGCTGCCGTTACGACGCAGCAGCGCGACCACCCGCGCCAGAATATGGCGTGCAGTCGTGCTTTTTGGCTGGATGCCCAGTTCTTCCACGCCTGCCTGATCGATCAACAGGACCGCGCTGTCGGGCGCGCCGATGCTGCGCGTGGCCTCATTGGCGACGATCAGATCCAGCCCCTTGGCGGCCAGTTTGCTCTGCGCGTTCGCCAGCAACTGCTCGGTTTCGGCGGCAAAGCCGACGCGCACGAGGCCCTCGGTGCCGGCCAGATCGCGCAGGCCCGCCAGGATGTCGGGGTTGCGCACCATGTCGAGCGTGAAGGTATCCTGGCCGGGCTGCTTCTTGATCTTCTGCTCCGACACGGCGGCGGGGCGGTA
The DNA here is from genome assembly GCA_966434075.1 of uncultured bacterium. Classification (GTDB taxonomy): domain Bacteria; phylum Chloroflexota; class Chloroflexia; order QHBQ01; family JAICKM01; genus JAICKM01. Next base: position 4,175 of record CBJNAR010000216.1, on the reverse strand, counting down.
GTCCGCCGGGGCGGCGGCCATGATCAGGGCGGCGGCCTCCGGCACCGCTGCCCGCACCGCCGCTTCCAGATCGCGCGTGGTGCCCACCCGGACGGCGGTGACGCCGTAGAGCGGGGCCAACTGCACGGGTCCATGGATCAGGGTGACGGCGGCGCCCAGGTCGAGCGCAGCCTCGGCCAGCGCCCAGCCCATCTGCCCCGACGATCGGTTGCCCACGTAGCGCACCGGGTCGAGCGGTTCCTGCGTGCCGCCCGCGGTGATAACCACGCGCTGCCCGGCCAGCGGCCCGCCCCGGCCCAGCAGCACCCGCAACGCGCCGAGGATCTGCGGCGTCTCCGGCAGGCGGCCCGTGCCCGTGGCGCCGGAGGCCAGCCGGCCCGCGCCCGGCTCCATCACCAGCGCGCCCCGCTCGCGCAGCGTCGCCAGGTGGCCCTGCGTGGCCGGGTGGTGATACATGTTGTGTTCCATGGCCGGCACGATGAGCAGCGGCGCCGTGGTCGCCAGGGCGACGGCGCTCAGGAAGTCGTCGCCGAGGCCGAGCGCCAGCCGCGCGATGCTGTGGGCCGTGGCCGGGGCCACGACGAGGGCCGCCGCCTGGTGGGCCAGGGCCACATGGCCGGTGTCCTCGCCCAGCCAGCTTTCGTAGAGGTCGGTGCGCACCTCGCGGTGGGTGAGCGCGGTGAAGGTCAGCGGCGTGACGAAGCGCTGGGCGGCGGCGGTCATGATCACATCCACCTGCGCCCCGGCCTGGATCAGTTTGCTCGCCAGGTCGGCCACTTTGTAGGCCGCGATCCCGCCGCAGACGCCGAGGACGATCCGCTTGTCCTGGAAGGCGCTCATACTGCCCCCTGCTGATGGGCGTTCATTTCGTAGATCATGCGCAGGCCGTCGAGCGTCAAGTCGGGGTCGGTGTGGGTGATCACGGCCGTCTCGTGGGCGATGAGGCCGGAGAGGCCGCCCGTGGCGATGACCGGCAGATCGGCGGGCGCGCCGCCGGCCTGGAGTTCGGCTTTCATGCGCCCCACCAGCCCCTCGACCAGCGCGACGTAGCCGATGACGATGCCCGCCTGCATGCTGTTGACGGTGTTCTTGCCGATCACGCTGCGCGGGGCCACGAGTTCGACTGAGTAGAGGCGGGCGGCCAGCCGGTAGAGCGCCTCGGCGGAGGTGGTGAGGCCGGGCGCGATGGCCCCGCCTAAATAGGCGCCGTCCGCGCCGATGGCGTCCACCGTCGTCGCCGTGCCGAAGTCGACCACGATGCATGGCCCGCCGTAGCGGCGGTAGGCGGCGACGGCGTTGACGATGCGGTCGGCGCCGACCTCGCGCGGGTTGTCGATGGCGATGCGCACGCCCGTCTTGAGGCCCGGCTCGATGACCATGGCCGGGTGGCCCAGCAGCCCGGCGCTCATTTCGCGCAGCGCCGACGTGACCGGCGGCACCACGCTGGAGACGATGCAGGCGTGGACTTCGCGCAAGGCCATGCCGCGCGCCGACAGGAAGGTATAGATCAGCCCGCCCCACTCGTCGGCGGTGCGCTCATGGTCCGTCGCCGCCCGCCAGGACGCGCGCAGCGTGGCCCCCTCGTAAATCCCGATCACGGCATTGGTGTTGCCGACATCGATTGCTAGCAGCATAGTGGTCAGCCGTCAGCCGTCAGCCGTCAGCTATCAGCCGTCAGCTATCAGGTATTCTCGGATTTGTGTTCGCTCTGTTCGGTATTACCACTGCCCTACAAATCGTTCTTAACCTGACGGCTGATAGCTGACGGCTGATCGCTACTCCAGAATATGATTATCGATCAGCCGCGTGCCCCGCCCGACGCGGACGGCGAGCGAGGGCAGGGCGCCCTGGCCCGGCGGGATGGCGTCGAGTTCGGCCAGCGTGTCGGGGTCGGCGATGCTGACGTAGTCGGGCTGGGCCAGCGGTTCGGCGGCCAGCACGGCGCGCATGGCGGCACGCAGGCGTTCGCCGTCGCGCTCGCCCGCGTCCCAGAGGTCATGCGCGGCTCGCAAGGCACGGGACAGTACCAGCGCCGCCTGCCGCTCGGCGGGGTCGAGGTAGACGTTGCGCGAACTCAGCGCCAGACCGTCGGGCTCGCGGATGGTCATGCCGATCACCAGGTCCACCGGGAAGTTCAGGTCGCGCACCATGCGCCGGATGACGACAACCTGCTGGGCGTCCTTTTGCCCGAAATAGGCCACGCCGGGCTGCACCAGGTTGAACAGCTTGGCGACGACCGTGGCGACGCCCGCGAAGTGGCCGGGCCGGGCCGCGCCTTCCAGCACGGTCGTCACCTCACGCACGTCCACATAGGTTTGGAAGCCGGGCGGATAGATCTCCTCGGCGGCGGGGATGAAGACCCAATCGACGCCAGCCGACTCCAGGAATTGGAGATCGCGGGCCTCGTCGCGCGGGTAGCGGCTCAGGTCTTCGCTGGGGCCGAACTGCGTCGGGTTGACGAAGATGCTGACCACCACCAGGTCGCACTCGTTGCGGGCCTGCTCGACCAGCGAGAGGTGCCCGGCATGCAGGTAACCCATGGTGGGCACGAGGCCGACGCGCGTGCCCGGCCCCACGGCGGCGCGCGCCGCGCGCAGTTCGCCGATTGTGCGGAAAGTTTGCATGTTAGCCGTTGGGCCCGGCCCCGGCGCCGCCATAGCGCAGTTCCGGGTCCGGCGTATCGGTGGCCGGCTGATCCGAGGATGGGGTGCCGTCCGGGGCCGCTTCGAGCGCGGCGAAGACGGCCGGATCGACATCGATGGTCTGGTCCGGGCCGGGGAAGGCGCCGCTCTGCACGTCGGCGCTGTAGGCCTGGAAGGCTTCGCGGATCGCGTCGCCGATCTGGGCATAGGGCCGCGCGTGCTTGGGCATGAAGTCGGGATACCAGCCGAGCAGGTCGTGCAGCACCTGGACCTGCCCGTCGCAATGCGGCCCGGCGCCGATGCCGATGGTCGGGATGGCGAGGCGTTCGCTGATGATGCGGGCCAGGGTCGCGGGCACGGTTTCGAGCACCAGGGCGAAGATGCCCGCGTCTTGCAGCGCCAGCGCATCGTCGAGCATGCGCGCGGCGGCGGCGGGGGTCTTGCCCTGCGCCTTCCAGCCGCCGAACTGGTTGACCGATTGCGGCGTCAGGCCCAGGTGGCCCATGACCGGGATGCCGGCGGCCACCATGCGCCGGATCGTCGGCACGGTGTCTGCGCCCTCGACCTTGACCGCGCCCGCCCCGGCCTCTTGCAGGAAGCGCCCGGCGTTGCGCAAGGCGTCGTCGGAACTGCCGCGATAGCTGAGGAAGGGCATATCGCCGATGATCAGCGATTTGGTGTTGCCGCGCACCACGGCGGCGGTGTGGTGGACCATCACGTCCATCGTCACCGGGATGGTCGAGTCGTAACCGAGCATGACCATGCCCAGCGAATCGCCGACGAGCACCACGGGGATGCCGGCATCGGCGGTGAGGCGCGCGGTGCTGTAGTCGTAGACCGTCACCATGACGATGCGCTGCCCACGCTTTTTCATTTGCTGTAACTGGGTAATCGAGACGCGCATGTTACTCCAAGACTTCCAGGTCGGCCAGGGGCACCCAGATGGTGGCCCCGTCCGGCAATTGCACCTCGGCGGCGTTGGTGTTGATGCCCGAGGGCACGGGTTGCTTGCCCTGCGAGACGCTCAGCACCCGCCCGACCCGGCCTAGATAGGGCGGCGCGATCAAGCGCACCAGCGAGCGGACGCCGATGGCGGGTGCGGTGGTCTCATAGGGCGCGACGCCGCTGGCGCGCGGCAGGGGCACGATGACCTCGGGCCGGATGAGGCCCTCGCGCAGGCGGGTGGTGCCGTCCATGGCCACCTCGCCGCCGTCGTGCGCGGCCAGCAGTTCCCAGGCTTTGGCGGCCATGGGCACGCGGCCAAAGCCCTCGACGACGATCAGGGTGAGCGGCGGCACGGCAGGCGCGCCGGGCGCCTGCGGCGGGAAATCCCAGCCGGTGCGGCCCAACGTCCAGCCGCGCAGGCCGTCGCCGTAGCCCAGGAAGGCGCGCAGTTCGGCCTCCGGGATGCTGCCCACGATCAGGGCGCGCACGTTGTGTTCCACGGCCCGGCGCAGCGTCTCGGCGGTCGTGGTCCCGCCGCCCAGCACGATGGCGTAGGCATAGCGCGCACTGATCTGGTCGGGCATCAAC
>CBJNAR010000215.1:0-6286 GCA_966434075.1 uncultured bacterium | reverse complement strand
GTGCCCGACCCGGCGATGCCCGGCGTGGCCTACTTCGCCCCCACCGGCCACACCCTGCGCGGGGCCTTCCGCCAGTACTGGGAGCAGCACGGCGGCCTCGCCGTCTACGGCTACCCGATCAGCGAAGAGACGGCGGAAACCAGCCCCACCGACGGCCGGGTCTACACCGTGCAGTACTTCGAGCGCGCGGTGCTGGAACGCCATCCCGAAAACCGCCCGCCCTACGACATTTTGCTGGGCCTCCTCGGCGTGTTTGAGTTCGACGCGCGCTACAACGGGCCGATGATCCAGGCCCTCCCCACCGGCCCCTGAGCGGCCCGTGCCCGCTGGGCGTGCCCCACGCGCCCGGCTGGCACGATCTTTGCCAGGATTCTTCCCTAGAGTTACCGATCATCGGGTCGGGGCCGCACGACCCTGGAGGAAGGCTAGTCCCATGGTCAAGAAAGGCCAGGAACAGGTCAGCAAGGCCGACTCACCCCGCCAGGGCGAGCCGCGCGATCCGAAGGAACCCAAGATCAAGCACAAAGGACCCGGCTCGCAAAGCCAGACCCGTGCCCGCCCCACGGCGGAAGGCAGCGGATCTGACGGCTGAGTAGAGGAGGACACCGATGGCAAAACAAGGCCAGCACAAGAACGACGCTAACGACAACACCAAGTCGAAGGGCCACAATAACCCGGACAAAAGCGTCACCATCACCACCGGCTCGTACAAAAAGCAGGAGACCTACGAGCAGCAGGCGTATGAGCACCAGGCGCCCAACAAACAGGCCCAGGCGGCCCGCAACGAGTGGAACGAAGACACGCGCGACAAGCCCAGCATCGAAGGCGCCCCGCGCGACCGCAACGCCGACGACCGCGACGATTCGCGCCGCAGCGGCAGCGAGTCCAACGCCAGCCAGTAGAGGGGGATCGATCATGGCGAATCAACGTTTCGAGCCGGGGATCCAGCATCCTCCGGAGTGGCGAGCCGACTTGAACCCGGATGCCAATGCCGGGGTCAACGACGGCCTGCTCGGCAAGAACCCGGTACAGGCGGGCAAGGCGCGCACGGCCTATGACCTGAAGGATCTCAATAACCGCCTGCAGGGCTTCACCGACAACGAGTTGCAAGAAATCGTGGTGCTGCCGCAGGGCAGCCGCCTGGAGCAGGGCGCGACCTATATCGACCTGCGCGACCCGCAACGCAAAGAGTTCACGGCGATGGCGAACATGGAAGCCGGGCCGGAGAACTGGTATGTGCCCAAGGCGGGCATGGGCTATGTGCTCTGGAATCGGCTCATCGGCGTCACCAATCCCGAACGGCTGGATCAGGCCGGCGAGTCGTAAGCGGGGGGCGTCGTATAGCGATAGGCAAATGGGGAGCGCCTTCGGGCCTCCCCATTTTGCGTGCCTCGCTCGCCGCTGAACGCAAAACTTCCGGCTGTAATTGAGCGCTAACGGACGCGCTAAACCTATTGACTCCCCTCGTATAATAGGATCATGTAGGGCGCGCCGCCTACCCCATCCATCCCCATCCGCGGCGCCGGCATACCCGCACTTCCCGATTCGTTGGGGCCCGTGCCGCCCGGCGCGGGAGGTTATGCTCGTCTGGTTCGCCATAGGGTACGCATACACGTACAAGGAGGGGTCCCGATGATACGAGAGGAGTACAAGACCCGTATTTCCACACCGGACGCGCCGCATGAGATCGGCCCCTATTCCCAGGCCATTGTCGCGAACGGGATGGTCTACTGCGCGGGCCAGATCGCCCTCGATCCGGCCACCAACGAGGTGGTCGAGGGTGATATCACGGTGCAAACCCGCCGCGTGCTGGAGAACCTGGACGGCGTGCTGCGCGCCGCAGGGTCCAGCCTCGAACATGTGGTGAAAACCACCGTCTTCCTGGCCGACCTGAACGATTTCGCCGAGATGAACCAGGTCTACGCCCGCTATTTCGGCACGACGCCGCCCGCGCGGTCCACGGTCGCCGTCGCCGGCCTGCAACGCAACGCCCGCGTCGAGATCGAGTGCGTGGCCGTAGTCACGGGGCCGCGGGCAGGGCGCTCCTTCCTGAAGGCCAAAGATGTGGCCGGGGATCACTTCGACATGGAGCAGGAGCGCGAATTCTAATCCGCCGCCCGCCGATCCATGTTGACAATAGACCGGGTGCAGGCTATAATCGCGGCCATACAATCTCGCCCGCGTCGTGTAACCCGCCTGCCCCGCCGCCCGTCCGGGGACTCCCGCGTTTGCGCCCTTTCGTTCGGTCTACCTGATCCCGATCTTACAAAGGAGCAAAGCTGCCATGGGCTCACCTACCGCGCAAGGCAAAGAGGCGGGGCGCGTCCCCCTACCGCTCACCAGCCGGCACGACACCTGGTGGATCCGCCCGCTGGTGACGCTGCTGGTCCTGGGCACCTTCGTGGTCTATGCCACCTGGCGCGGCCTCGAAAACCAGTTCTACGAAGTCGGCCCCTACCTGTCGCCGTTCTACTCGCCCCTGCTGCCGCTCCGCCTGGACATCGCCGGCTGGGCGATCTCCCCGGCGGTCTACATCATCCTGTTCCCGCTCAGCTTCCGGCTGACCTGCTACTACTACCGGCTGGCCTACTACCGCGCGTTCTTCTGGGACCCACCGGCCTGCGCCGTCCAGGAACTCGCCGCGCGCAAGCATTACACGGGCGAGCGCCAGTTCCCCTTCGTGCTGCAAAACATCCACCGCTTCGCCTTCTACATCGCGGTGATCTTCATCTTCATCCTGTCCTACGACGCCATCCGCGCGTTCTTCTTCAACGGCCAGTTCGGTATCGCGGTGGGATCGCTCATCTTCCTGATCAACGTGGTGCTGCTGGCGTTGTACACCTTCGGGTGCCACTCGTTCCGCCACCTCATCGGCGGGCGGATCAATTGCTACTCGTGCACCCTGCGCAACCGCACGCGCTACAGCATCTGGCAGCGCGTCAGTCGCCTGAACGAGCGTCATGGCCTGTTCGCCTGGGCCAGCCTGATCGCGGTCGGCCTGACCGACCTCTATGTGCGGCTGGTGGCCTCGGGCGCCATTCACGATGTGAGGTTCTTTTAGCATATGGAGGCTTACGATACCTTTGAGCACGACATCCTGATAATCGGCGCGGGCGGGGCGGGCCTGCGCGCCGCCATCGCGGCGGGCGCTGCGGGGATGAGCGTCGGGGTGGTCTGCAAGTCATTGCTCGGCAAGGCGCACACCGTCATGGCCGAGGGGGGCATCGCCGGGGCGCTGGCGAACCTCGACAAGAAGGACTCCTGGCAGGTCCACTTCCAGGATACGATGCGCGGCGGCGCGTTCCTCAACAACTGGCGCACGGCGGAGATCCTGGCGAAAGAGGCCCCCGAGCGGGTGCTGGAGCTGGAGCAGTGGGGCGCGGTGTTCGACCGCACGCCCGAGGGCCTGATCATGCAGCGGCCCTTCGGCGGCCACACCTACCGCCGCCTCAACCACGTCGGCGACCGCACCGGCCTGGAATTGATCCGCACCCTGCAGGACCGCGCCGTCGCCACGGGGATGACCTGCTACATGGAAGTGACCATGACCCGGCTGCTCAAGGACGGCGACCGGGTGGTGGGCGCGTTCGGCTATTACCGCGAGACGGGGCGCTTCCTCGCCATCAAGGCGCGGGCGGTGGTGCTGGCGACCGGCGGCTGGGGGCGCATGTTCAAAGTGACCTCCAACTCCTGGGAGTCCACCGGCGACGGCGCCATGCTGGCCTTCGACGCCGGAGCCGAACTGATGGGCATGGAGATGGTGCAGTTCCACCCCACCGGCATGGTCTGGCCGCCCGGCGTGCGCGGCCTGCTCGTCACCGAGGGCGTGCGCGGCGAGGGCGGCATCCTGCGCAACAGCAAGGGCGAGCGCTTCATGTTCGACCCCAAGTACACGCCCGCCTCCTACAAAGGGCGCTACGCCGACACCGAGGAGGAGGCCGGCCGCTGGATCGAAGACAAGGCCAACAACCGGCCCCCGCCCGAGTTGCTGCCGCGCGACGTGGTGGCGCGCGCGATCTACCGCGAGGTGCTGGCCGGCAACGGCACCGAGCACGGCGGAGTCTACCTCGACGTGACCCACCGCGGCGCGGACTTTATCCGCCGCAAGCTGCCGAGCATGTACGAGCAGTTCCACGCCCTGGGCGACGTGGATATCACGGCCCAGCCGATGGAAGTCTACCCGACGATCCACTACACGATGGGCGGGGTGCGCGCCGAGCCCGAAACGGCGGCGACGACGCTGCCCGGCCTCTACGCGGCGGGCGAGGTGTCTGCCGGGTTGCATGGTGCCAACCGCCTGGGCGGCAACGCCCTGTGCGAACTGCTGGTGTTCGGCAAGCGCGCGGGCGAGGGCGCGGCCCAGTACGCGCAATCCGCCGGCCCCGGCACGCTCGACGAAGCCGCGATCCAGGAGGAAGCGGCCGCGCTGCTGGCCCCCTTCGAGTCATCGGGCACCGAGAACCCCTACGTGATCACCGAGGAGTTGCAGGCGGCCATGCAGGAGGGGGCGATGATCGCGCGCACCGAGGAGAGCTTGCAAAAGTGCCTCAACACGGTGCTCGAACTCCAGCAGCGGGCGCACAACCTGCATGTCGAGGGCTCGCGCGTCTACAACCCCGGCTGGCACACGGCGCGCGACGTGCACAACATGCTCAAGATCTCGGAGATCATCGTGCGCTGTGCGCTGGAACGCCAGGAAAGCCGCGGCGCGCAATGGCGGCTCGACTATCCCAACCCCGACCCGGAATGGGCCAAAAAGAACCTGATCGCCACCCGGCAAGACGACACCGTCCGGATCACGACGACCCCCGTCCCGGCGATGCCGCCCGAACTCGCCGGGCTGTTCGAGGAGGGCCACTAAATGTACATGGTCACCCTGCGGGTGTTCCGCGGCGACGCATCCGGCGGCACCGAGCGCGACTACCAGGTGCCGGTCTTTCCGGGCATGGTGGTGCTCGACGCGATCCACTACATCCAGGCGCACAACGACAGCAGCCTCGCCTGCCGCTGGAACTGCAAGGCGGGCAAATGCGGCTCGTGCAGCGCCGAAGTCAACGGGCGCCCGCGCCTGATGTGCAAGACCCGCATCGCCGATTACACCAGCACCGACGCGCCGATTGTGGTCCACCCGCTGAAGACGTTCCCGCTGATCAAAGACCTGGTGACGGACGTGTCCTGGAACTACCGCATGTCGGCCAAGATCCCGCCGTTCACGCCCGCCGCCGACGCCCCGCGCCCGCTGGTCATGCAGCAGATCGACGTGGACCGCATCCAGGAGTTCCGCAAGTGCATCGAGTGCTTCCTGTGCCAGGACGTGTGCCACATCTTGCGCGACCATAACCGCAAGGACCTGTTTTACGGCCCGCGCCAGATCATCAAGCTGGCGAACCTCGACATGCACCCCTACGACAGCCTGGACCGCCGCCGCATGATCCGCGAGGAAGCCGGGGTAGGTGTCTGCAACATCACCAAGTGCTGCACCGAGGTCTGCCCGGAGCATATCCACATCACCGACAACGGCATCATACCGCTCAAGGAGCGCGTGGCCGACACCTTCTTCGACCCGGTGATGTGGGTGGCGCGCAAGTTCAGCCGCAAGGTACCACCGCCGCCCCCGCAGCCCGCAGAGCAGCCCGCAGAGTAGCTTCCGCTTCCGCAGTGCACGGCCCGCCGGCGACCCCGGCAGGCTGCGCCGATCACAAGGTGCGGCCCTGCTCAGAGGTGCCGACGACCACCTGGCCGCGGCTCGGCTCGCGCATGCCCACCCATTTGACGGCGGTACCCACCGCCGTCACCTCCATCCACTGCCCGCCGTGCAGATACTCGATCTTCAGTTCCACGCCGATCACGCCGTCCGCGCCGAGCGATTCGGCCTCGGCTTTCATGCGTTGCAGCGCCATCTCGCGGGCGTCGTACATCAGCCGGGTGACTTCGACCACCTCGCCGCGGAACTGGCCCTTGATGCCCGACAGCCAGCCGCCCATCGCGCCCATCGAGTAGACCGAGTTCCCCAGCACCAGCCCCATGGGGATGTAGCCTTTGTCCACCACCAGCCAGAATTCCTGCCCCGACAGATCCGATGTGAAAGCCATGCGCCGTCCTCCTTATCGTTCGCGTGCCTGCGGAAATTGTCGCTGTATCCGGTACTATTACGCACGACTGCCGGGGAAGGTGACAGCGGCGGACGGCGGCGCGGGAACGGCAGGCGCACAGGAGGCAGGCACGGGGTTTCTGAGGATCAAGGCTCCGGTGAGGCGAGTTTAATCTTGCCCTTTTTCACTAGATC
>CBJNAR010000214.1:0-6291 GCA_966434075.1 uncultured bacterium | reverse complement strand
GTCGTGCTGCCGGTCCTGGGCGCCGGCGTTGCGGCGGGCGGCGGTGCCGCAGTAGCCGCGGCAGCGGGCGAGTCGGGCAGCGGGGGCGCCGCGGCTACAGGCGGTGGCGTTGCCGGCACGGAGACGGGCGCCGCCGTCACGACGGGCGCGGCGGCGGGCGCGGGCGACGCAGTGGGTGGCGGCGGGCCGGACTGCTGGGCCCGCGCTTCCTGGGCGGCCTCCAGCATCGTCGCGGCATCGGCATAGGTCGGGTCGGCGGCCACCACTTGCCGCAGCCGTTGCACCGCCTGGTCCCAGCGCCCGGCCTCGAAGGCGGCAATCCCGGCCATGTAATTGGCGTCCAGGTCCTCCTCGCCGGCTCCATCCTCCGGGGCGCTCGGCACCGGCTGGGGCGCCCGCACGCCGTCGAGTTGCCGGGCGACGCGCTCCAGCGCCGTGGCCATGTCGGCCGCCGACTGGAAGCGGTTGGCCGGGTCCTTCTCCAGCGCGCGCAAGACGACGAGTTCGACGGCCTTGGGCAGGTTGGGGTTCACGGTCAGCGGCGGCGGCGGCGGCTCGTAGGCCTGCTTGGTGGCGACCACGATGGGGGTGCCGGTGTCGAACGGCACGCGGCCAGTGACCATCTCGTAGAGCACGATGCCCGCCGAGTAGAGGTCGGTCCGCCGGTCGATGTGCATGCCCAGCACCTGCTCCGGCGCCAGGTACGCGGGCGTGCCCACGATCATGCCCTGCGCCGTCAGGTTCTGGTTGTCGCTCTCGGTCAGCAGCTTGACGATGCCGAAATCCGACAGCATGGGCCAGCTTGGCGTCGGCATCAGGATGTTGGCCGGCTTCACATCGCGGTGGACGATGCCGCGCTCATGGGCGTAGTCGAGCGCCGCCAGCACCCGGCCCATCAACTGGAGCGCCGGAACCGGCTCCATCGGGCGTCCCAGCAGGTCGCCCAGCGTCATCCCTTGCTCGATATATTGCAGGACCAGGTAGAGCAAGCCGTCCTGCTCGCCGTAGTCGAAAATGGGCAGGATATTGGGATGCTGGAGGTGGGCGATGGCGCGGGCTTCGCGCTGGAAGCGGGCCACGAACTGGGGGTTCTGGCCGTGGAACAGCACCTTGACCGCCACGTAGCGGTCCAGCGACTCCTGGTAGGCCTTGTAGACCGTGGACATGCCCCCGCGCCGGATCACTTCGGTGAGGCGGTACTGTCCGAGTTGCGTGTTGATGAGGTCGTCCATCACGACTCTCCCTTGCGGCGGGTATACGCGGGGCCGCGCGGCGGGGCGGTCGCGCCTGTCCGGTGCAGCAGCGACCACCATCGGCTCGGGCGGCGGGCGAGGGGGGCAGAACGAGGCGGACAGCGAAGAGGAGCGCCGGCCAGGATGCCTCGAAAATACCGCAACTGAGCCGAAATAAGGACTTTCTAAATTATACTACATGTGAATATCTTGTCAAGCCGGGTCCCTTATGCTAGAATACAACATACTCATCTGCCCGGATCCGTAACCTCAAATAGCGCACTTGCTATATAGGTTACATTAGTGATATACTGCCGCGCCCATCGGTAAGTTACGCCGTCGCCACGCCCAATTTCGCTCCTCTTCGCGTGCAACTTGCCGTTCGTTTCCCCGCACTACCCGAGAAAGGGGTCTACCCCTATGGCGGAGCGGTCCGACGACCCGGCCCCCGCAGCCGGCAACGATATCCAGGAGACGGTGATCGCGCGGGTGATGACGTCCACCAGCATGGACAAGCACCCGACGGCGTTCTACACCACCGGCCTGCCCGTGCTCCAGGTCGCGCTGAACGTGGAGGCCATGACCCGCCACCTGGCCCCCTGGCTGGCCTCGCTGGTGCCGCCGGGCCACACCCCGGTGGTCGGTTACGCCAAACTCATCGCCTATAAGCAGGGCAACCGCGGCCTGATCCACTACGAAGTGACCAGCCGCGAGGGCGGGCCGCGCCGCCTGGTCTTCGGCAAGCTCTACCCGGCGGCCAACCAGGCCGAGCGCGTCGAGGCGACGATGCGCCCGCTCTGGGCGGGCGTCTTCGGCGGGCGCACCGACGTGGGTATCCCGCAGCCGCTGGGCGTGATCCCCGACCTGTCCATGCTGGTCTATCTACCCGCGGAAGGCCGCTTCCTGGACGAGGTCATCCTCGACGACGAGGCTGTGCGCTACATGGACCTGGCCGGCATCTGGCTGGGCCTGCTGCACCAGAGCCGCCTGCCGCTGGAGCGCCGCTTCCAGCCGGCCACCGAGATCGCCAACCTGCACGCCTGGGCCGCGCTCATCGGACATAAATATCCCGACGCGGCCGAGGACGCCCTGCGCATCTCCCAGTTGCTGCAAGACGCGCTGCCCAACCTGGGCTTCGCCGCCGAGGCCCCGATCCACAAAGACTTCCACTACGGCCATATCGTGGTCGGCGACGGGCTGAAGATCATCGACTTCGACGAGATGCGCCTGGGCGACCCCAACTTCGACCTGGCCCACTTCTGCGCCAATCTCTATCTGCTGGCCCAGCGCAAGAACATGCCGCCGCGCCGCTGCGCCGAACTGCAGAGCGTCTTCGTGCGGGCCTATGCCCGCCAGACCGGGTGGACGGCCAACCCCCGGTTCGTCTACTTCTACGGCTACACCTGTTTGAAGATCGCCAAGCAGCTCTGCACCCGCCGCGGGCTGCGGCCCCGGCCCGAGGGCGAGGAACAGGACCGCCAGCTCCGGCTGATGGTCGCCCACGGGCTGACCGCTTCCCGTTCCGCGTCGATTTCGACTTCCGCCGCCTTCGCCACGCTGATCATGTCCAAGCCCGGCGCGTTGCGCCCCGACGGGGCGGCGGAAAAATAAACCCTGGCGCGGCGCGCGGACCACCGGGCAACCGGGCCGGCGCGCCACTGGACTCGTCGTGCTGCGATCCTGGAGAGGTTACAACGATGGATGCGCGCCCGCGACCCTGGGTCGGCTATATCCTCCGGAGTTATCCGCGACTCTCGCAGACCTTTATCCTGAACGAGATCCTGGCCCTCGAACAGCGGGGCGTGCGGATCGTGATTTTCGCGGGCACCGACCCGCGCGAACCGGTCGTGCAGCCGGAGGTGGCCCAGGTGCGGGCGCCGGTGCACTACCTGGAGGGGGCCACGCAACGCCCCGCGGCGCTCATCGCCGCCGAGCACCTGCGCCTGGCCCTGGCCGCGCCCCGGCGCTACGTCCGCGCCCTGCGCTATGTGCTGGCCCACCGCGACATCGACACCGGCTATCATGCCGCGTCGCGCTTCGCCTGCTTCGCGCAGGCCGTCTACCTGGCGCGGTTGCTGCGCGTCGAGCAGCGCCGCCAGGGGCGCGCCGCCGGCCACCTGCACGCCCATTTCGCCCACGATCCCACGCTGATCGCGGTGCTGGCCCAGCTGCTGACCGGCCTGCCCTACAGCTTCACCGCCCACGCCCGCGACCTCTACCAGATCCCGCCCGCCGCGCTGATCGACCGGGTGCGCCGGGCGCGCACCGTCGTGACCTGCTGCGCCGCCAACATCGACTACCTGCAACAGACCATCCCGCCCGCGCTCCAGGCGAAGGTGCGGCTCATCCACCACGGCGTGGATCTGGGCCGCTTCCGCCCGGCCCCGCCTGCCTCTAAAGAGGCAGCGAACGCGGCAGCGCCCCCGGCGGACCCGCCGCTGCTGCTGTCGGTGGGCCGCCTGGTCGAGAAGAAGGGCTTTCCCGACCTGCTGGCCGCCTGCGCCCGGCTCAAGCAGGCGGGCTACCGCTTCCGTTGCGCCATCTACGGCGAGGGGCCGCTGGAGGCCGAACTCGCCGCGACGATCGCCCGGCTCGACCTGGGCGACACGGTCGAACTGGCCGGGGTCTGCCCGCAGCACGAACTGGTGCCGGTGTTCCAGCGGGCCGATTTGTTCGTGCTGGCGCCGTTTGTCACCGAGGACGGCGACCGCGACGGCGTGCCTAATGTGCTGGTCGAGGCCATGGCCTGCGGGCTGCCGGTGGTGAGCACCACCGTATCCGGCGTGCCCGAACTGGTGCAGCACGAGACGAACGGGCTGCTGGTGCCGCCGCACGACGCGCCGGCGCTGGCCGCCGCGCTGGCCGCGCTGCTCGACGATCCGGCGCGCCGCGCCCGCCTGGGGCAGGCCGCCCAGCGCACCGTGGCCGACCATTTCGATCTACGCGCGGCAGCCGGGCAATTGGCCGCGCTCTTCGGGCGGCGGCCCCCGGCGGGGCCGGTCGTGGCCGCCGATATCGTCACCGATCAAGGGGAGAAGGTGTTACTGTGAGCAATCTCGTTCGTGCTGGGCGCCTGCCGCGCACTGCCCGCGCCGCGGCGCCCCCCCGCCCGCCGAGCGAACTCCGGCGGACCACCGGGCTGCTCTGGCGCTACCTGGCCGGCCAGCAGCGCGTGTTCATCCAGGGCGGGATCATGCTGCTTGTCGAATCGCTCACCGCGGTGCTGCCGCCGCTGCTCATCGCCTACCTGATCGACAAGTACATCACCCCGCGCGTGGACCAGTTGACCGGGAAAGCCGCCGTGGCGCCCCTCAGCCCGCTGCAGGCCGTGGGGCTGCCGAGCGTCTTCGGGCCGGACATCGACACCGTGGCCCTGGTGGTGCTCGGCCTGATCCTGCTCACCGCCCTCAACAGCATGGCCGACTCCCTGGCCGAGATCTACCTGGCGCGGGGCGGGCGCACGCTCGGCTTGAACCTGCGCGTGGCCCTCTATTCGCACTTGCAACGCCTCTCGCTGGCCTTCTACAACCAGCGGCGCACGGGCGACCTGCTCACCCGCGTGACCGGCGATGTGACCGCGCTGGAGGACTTCGTCACCGCCTCGCTGTCGGACATCGCCGGCAGCGTCCTGCTCATCATCTGGAGCGTCATCGCCATGGTCCTCTATGGCTGGCAGGTGGCGATCGTCGCCGCCGTGATCATCCCGATCATGGCGCTCATCTCGAACTATTTCTCGCAGCGCATCAAGGCCGCCTCGAAGAAGCAGCGGGCGCGCGAGGGCGAATTGGCCGCCGCCGCCCAGCAGATGCTCACCTCGATCCGCGTGATCCAGACCTACGGGCGCGGCGGCAACGAAGCCCAGCAATTCGCCAAGCAGAGCCGGCAGACGATGGAGGCCGCGCTGGAGGCGGCGGGCCTGCAGGCGCGCTTCAGTTGGGTGGTCAGCGTGCTGGAGGCGGCGGCCACGGCGGCGGTGATCTGCCTCGGCGTCTGGTTGATTTTGCCCCCGCAAGCGGCGATCAAAGTCGGGACGCTCCTCGCCTTTATCACCCTGATGCAGAATATGTTCAAGCCGACCAAGAAGATCATCAAGGAGTGGAACACGGTCGGCAAAATCTACGCCAGCGTGGAGCGCATCGGCGAGTTGCTGGACCGCAAGCCCGCCGTGCAGGACGCGCCCAACGCGGTCGCAGCGCCCCCGCTGCGCGGCGACATCGAGTTCCGCCACGTGGGCTTCGCCTATCAGCCCGAGCCGGAGGATATGAAGCCGGGCGCGCCGCCGCCGCCGCTGCGCATGACGCTCAAGGATGTCAACTTCCACGTGCCGCCCGGTGGGGTGGTGGCCCTGGTGGGGCCGACGGGCGCGGGCAAAAGCACGATTTTGCAACTGCTGCCCCGGCTCTATGACCCGCACACCGGGCAGATCATGATCGACGGGCACGACAGCCGCGAGTTCACCATGGACTCGCTGCGCGGGCAGATGAGCATGGTGCTGCAAGAAAGCATCCTGTTCACCGGCAGCATCGCCGACAATATCGCCTACGGGCGCGAGAACGCCACGCGCGAGGAGATCATCGCCGCCGCGATCCAGGCCAACGCCCACGAGTTCATCGAGAAGCTGCCGGAGGGCTACGACACACTGCTGGGCGAGCGCGCGGGCAACCTCTCCGGCGGCCAGCGCCAGCGCCTCGCCATCGCCCGCGCCTTCATCCGCAACACGCCCATCCTCATCCTCGACGAGCCGACCACCGGCCTCGACGCCGAGTCCACCGACCTGGTGCTGCTGGCTCTGCGCACGCTGATGAAGGGCAAGACGACGCTCATCATCTCGCACGACCTCAACCTGATCCGCCACGTGGACCAGATTCTGGTGCTGAAGGATGGGCAGATTATCCAGACGGGCACGCATAAAGAGTTGCTCAAAGCCGGCGGTCTCTATGCGGACCTCTATAATATGCAGTTTGGCCGCGCCGCCGAGGAAGCGGGTACGCCGCTGCCCAAACCCGCCGCGGAGCCGGAACCCGATGCCGAGCCCGAAGCGGTCAGCCCGCTGGCGTTC
>CBJNAR010000213.1:0-6310 GCA_966434075.1 uncultured bacterium | reverse complement strand
GGTGTCGGTGCGGGCCGTCACCAGGTAGGCGTCCATGCCCACCGCGATGCAGGCGCCGTGGATCAGGGCATAGCCCTTCTCAACGAAGGTCCAGCGCAGGATCGGCTCGACCACGTTGGTGTAGAGCACATGCGGCGAGTGGCGCAGGATCGGCGAGGCCAGCACGTCGATGGTGTCGCCCATGGTGATGTCCATGCCGAAGCCGAGCAGGCCCAGGCTCTCCGTGTAGCGCAGGTGCCGGGCGGCGCCGGTGGTCGTGGCGTCCTGCTTGCGGGCGCGGGTCACTTTGCCGATGCGCACGCGGATCGTCGGGGTGGGGCTGGCCATGCTGGTCATGAAGCGCTCCAGCTCCGGCAGCCAGACTTCCGAGTAGACGGTGACGATGCCGTGGATGTTGTAGTTGAACGGGCCTTCCAGGTGCTTTTCCCGCGCGCCCTGTGCCCAGATCAGCCGGTCGGCCAGCGTATAGCGCAGGGCCATGAGCGCGCCGAGCGAGATGATGTTGGACAGGATATAGAAGATGCCCAGGCGGTCGGTCAGGAGATACATCAGCGGCCCGCGCAACAGCAGGGCAGCGTTGTTCATGACCAGGAACATCACCAGTCGCGCCCAGCGCGACTGGCCGGCCCGGCGGTCGGAGAACACCCAGGTTTCGGTCAGGGCGAAGTTCCAGAGCGTGGATCCCTGCGTGGCGAGGACGGCGGACCAGAGGTAGAAGATGCCGAGCGTCTCGGTCGCCAGGGCGAGCAAGAGCGTGTTCACCAGCAGGCCGCTCAGCCCGATGATGAGGAAGCGCAGGAAGCGCAGCGCATCGTCGTTGAAGCGCAGCCGGCAGAGATGGGCCAGGTAGCGCCCCCCCTCGCGCAGCGACGCCTTGCTTTTCCCGGCGAACCGTTCGCCAAACGTGAAGCCCACCTCGCTGACCCGCAAGTTCGGGGTGCGCACCAGGATTTCCAGCAGAATTTTGAACCCGTGCGGGCGGAGGGCATCGATGGGCAGTGTCGCTTTCCGCACCAGGAAGAACCCACTCAGCGGATCGCTAACATTTTGCAGCCGGCCGGGGAACATGACGCGCGCCGCGGTAGACGACACGTTGGAGAGGGCGGCGCGCATGCGCCCGAAGCTGCCGATGCTCCCCTCTTGCGTGAAGCGACTGGCGATGACCAGGTCGCTGTTCTTCTCTTGCGCCTGGGCGAACAGCCGGGGCACCAGCTCGGGCGGGTGCTGCAGGTCGGCGTCCATGACGCAGGCCCACGGGGCGCCCGCGTTCGCCAGGCCGATGACCACCGCGCCGCCCAGGCCGTCGGTGCGTTCCCCAGGAGGGCGATGAATCAGCAGGATGCGGCTGCGCGCGTGCTCTTGCGTGGCCTTGATCGCCGCCACCGTATCGTCATCGCTGTCGTCGACGAAGACGATCTCCAGCGCGACATCGGGCATGGCTTGCTCCAGCCGGCCCACGAGCTGCTCGATATTCCCCGCCTCGTTCCGGGTGGGAACAATCACCGAAAGCCCGGGCTGTGCGTAAGGGGCTACTGCGGCAGGCGCCTTAGTATCAGCCCCTATATCGACAAAGGGGCGGTGGAGGACTTCTATCTGAAGGGCCATACTATGCTCCTCTCTCTCTACGGCGTAGGAAAGGGGCACAACTGGACCAGTGCCTGAGCGGACGAGAACGATACGCGGAATGTGCTCAGGGAGAGGCCAACGTGCTCCAACAAACGCGACATACCCGGTTGCAGTGTTATTCTCGCTCTAGCGTCGTAAGCGTGAATAGGACGATACGATTCCACTCCTTTCCTGGCCGGTTTCGGTAGCGCGTTCTGATCCGGAACTCGATCGGTCCACCTCACGGGCACAAGCGGCTCCGGCGCAATTCGCATCGGAGAGCCGGCGGTGCGTTCAACGAGTCCAAGTCTTGAACAAACCGCGGCGCGGGCGAACGATCTTTAACCGTTTGCTAATGTTGTGTTAATACGCGGACGTTATGCTGTGATGCGTGGCGTTTCAGTTAATGGGTGCTTCCCAAGATACAAGCCTGACAACACCCCAAAATATGTAGTGGGTAGGTACCGAATTTAATTCGGACATGTATTCGAGAGGGCCCCATTGGGCATTAACGTAAGCGGCGGTCGTTAATGCCCGGCGAAATATGGGGCGGGCGTGGTTCCGATCACCCCATGTAAATAATGCGCCCTACCATCTCGACATTGAGGAGTGGAGAACTAACACTTACCGATTCGGGCCGAACCCGTAAGGAATAATCATATTATAGGCAGACTTGGCGGCCCGAGCAATAGTTTTGTAGCGCAAAATACCAAATGTGAACGGACTGTAAGCGTTAATCGGGCCCCTATATGTCTATTTTTTCAGAATTTGATGCTGTGTAGTTATGAATATAGGACTCGCGGGCGGCAAAAATTGGTAGTACTCGCACCCCGAAATTACGCGAATATCGCTATAGCAAATCGTTTCTTTCATAGCAGATTCTTGCTGAGAATCGCCTGAAAGAGAGTGCGCCCCGATCTACACGAAAGCAGGCCGGGAAACGAGGGCGGAAGAGGAATCTTACAACCGGGACGGGCCGGGGAGGCAGAAGAGAGGGCCGCGCGCAGTGATTACAGCGCGCGGCCCTGGGCGGGGCCGGCCTTACGGCCCGCCGTAGCTGAGGGTGACGAACTTGGTGACCTGGCCGCGCGTGGCCGAGTTGGCCGGCCGGAAATAGGCACCTGGGCAGGGTTCGCCGCTGCCCCCGCAGGTATAGCCGCTGACGATGTTGTGGGCGGCCATGGCCTCGATATACGGAAAGAACGGCTGGCTGCGCGGCACATCCGCGAAGGTCGGCTGGGCCGGGTTGGGCAAGCTGTAGCCCCGCGCCAGCGCCAGCACTTTGCTCAACTGCCCCCGCGTGATGCTCGCCCCCGGCCGGAAGTACGGCCGCCCCAGCGGCGCCGTGCACGGTTCCCCCGGCCCGCCACACGTGTAGCCGCTGATGACCCCGTGCCGCGCGCCGGTTTCGATGTACTGGTAGAACGGGCTGGTGGCCGGCGTATCTTCAAAGCTGGGCACAATGGGGTTGACCAGGGGCCAGCCCGCCGCCAGCACCACCATCTTCAACAGTTGCCCCCGCGTCACCGTCGCGTTGGGGTGGAAGTAGAGCCCCGGACAGGGGTCGCCCGGCCCACCGCAACTGTAGCCGCTGATGTAGCCCCGGCACGCCATCCACGAAATATAGGGCGCGAACGTCTGCCCGGCGCTCACGTCGCGGAAGCTGATCCCGCAGTTGCCGCCGACAGGGGTGGGGGTCGGCGTGGGGGCGGGGGTAAAGTCATAGCTGCGCACGTCAAAGGTGTGACCTAGCGAGTCGGTGGGCGCGACGCGCACCTGGGTGCCGTTCACCGTCACCAGCAGGTAGTGATGCACCTGGCTGTCGTCGGTCGGCGGGGTCGCGCTGCCGCAGGCGCTGCCGCGGGCGTTGCTGTAGCTCCAGCCGATCGCGTAGGCGTCCATTGAGCTGCAGCCCCGCCCGCCGACGGGCACGACATCGCCGCCGCCGCCGCCGGTGACATAGGTGACCAGGCCGTTGACCGGCAGGTTGCGCTGGTAGATATGCGCATGGCCGCTGAAGGCGATCGCCACCCCGTGGCGCGCCAGCAGGCCCTCTAAGTTGGCGCTGCCCTGCAGGTAGGGGTCGCTGGGTTCCGTCGAATCATCGGAGTAGAAGGGGTAGTGCAGGAAGGCGAACTTGAGCGTGCCCGGATAGGCGGCCAGGTCGCGCGCCAGCCACTGGTACTCCTCACTGCTCGGCTGCCAGTGATAGGCGTAGTCGTTGGCGTAGTCGGTGCCGGTGCCCAGGTTGGCGTCGTCCCAGGCGGCGTCGAGCACGTAGAAGCGGGCGCCGCCGGCATCGAAGGCATACCAGGCGCTCGGGTAGTCGCCGGGCTGCGTCCCGTTGAGGCAGCAATAGGTTTCGCGGGCATAGACGCCGCCGGACGCGGTAACGGTGCGGAGCTGGGGCCAGTTGACGAGGTGGGGATGGGTGGTATCGGCGCGGTCGAGCCCGTGATTGCCCATGGCCGGGAAGATCGGCATGGACGCCCCGGCGACCTTCCAGAAGGCGGGGCCGAAGACGCCGCTGAGGTTGGCGCCGACCTGGACGAGGTCGCCGTAGTTATTCTGGCTGCCGCTCGGATAGCCGTTATCGCCGGTGGTAACGGCGAAGCGGGCGCCGCTGCGGGCAATCCGGGCGATGACCGCCGCCTGTTGGGGATTCTGCCCGTTGGCGTCGACCATGCCCCAGTCGCCGAACACGGCGAACGAGAACGCCTGGTCCGAGTGGGGCGGCAGTTGCGTCCAGAAGATCGGCGAGGGATCCGACCCCAGCAGGTCGGTCGCGTCGAGATAGACGCGGTAGCAGTAGCGGGTGTTGGGGCTGAGATTGAGGTTGGCCTGCCACTGGTATTCGCGGACGCGATTGACCAGGATGACGGTAGCGCCGGCGGGGCTGGTATGGGCGGTGCAGGACTCGACGCCGGCCTCACCCCAGCGCACATAGCCGTTGAGGGAGGTATCGACCGTGGCCCAGTTGATGGTGGCATACGGGCCCGTCACGTCCGTCAGGTAGGGATAGCGGAGCAGCGCCCCACTATAGGCTTGCGGCGGCGCCGGCGCTTTGGCCGGGACCTCGGTGGGCGCCGGCACGGGTGCCTCTTTAGATGCCCCTTTAGGGGCAGGCGCCGCCCCTGAAACACCGGCAGTGGCTTGCGCCTCGGCAGATGGCCCCGCCGCACTGATGCACAGGAACAGTACGAAGAGTAGGGTGCCTAATCGTCCCAATGGTCCCATCGTTTTCATGCGGATCCTTTCCAACGGTAGCGCTTCTCGGTAGCAGGCCCGACCACAAAATACCCGAATCGGGGCCGTCCGGCAAGGGAACGAGATTTTAGCCCTAACGTGACGCGGATTAGATTCTGCCCATTATACCATGGATCGGTGGGCTGCCCAGGTCAGCCGCGCCCTGCGGCCGGCGCGCCGGGGGGTCTGGATTGGGGTCTGCGGGTTCCGGGACGAGAACTTTCCTACTCATATCGCTCGTAAGTTTACAATTTGTCAATAACTACGGCTAATTCGGCCACCGTAACTTGTGCCGGCGCGAGCGCGATGTTATAATGTCATTGCTTTATATCGCCACTGCGGCCCATGAATTGCCCTTGCCCTCGCTGCCGTCCGGCCGCACCACCCTCATACTCGCTTACCGGGTCCCACTAGCGTCACAGTCACTATCGCGGCACACCGGGTGCCGTTGCCGGCTCCATCGCCTCACCGGCGAGACCGGCGCTCTGAGCATCCAGTCCGCCATCCACCCAATCCGCGCACGCATCACCTGAAAGGGGCGCATCGATGAAACTTGGGACCACGTTCCGGGGCATCGTGGCCGTGCTGAGTATTATCGGTTTGCTGGCTGGGGGGACGCCGACCGGGCAGGCCGGGGCGGCCCAGTCGCCCGACCGGCCCGACTTGGCCGGCTTCGCCGTCAGCATCGACGAAGTCGCGCTGTCCTGGACGGCGGTGACCACGCCGCCGCAGATCACCGGCTACACGATCCGGCGCAACAACAACGTGATCGCCACGGTGGTCGCCGCGACCCTGGCCTATACCGATACCACCGTCAGCGCCCGCAACGTGTATGTCTACACGGTGGAAGCCGTCGGCCCCAACGGCCAGAGTCTGCCCCGGTCGCGCCCGGCGGTTATCAAAACGCCGCCCCTGCCCGATACCCCGGATACCACGCCGCCCAGCCCGCCCGAAGAACTGGACGCCGTGCTGGTGACCGGCGGCGTGCTGCTGGACTGGTACTACTCGATCGACGACACCGATGTCACGGCCTACGTGATCCTGAAGAACGGCCACCGCTATAAACTGGTCGACAGCGGAACATACTCGTATGTCGATACTCAGGTCCAGGCGGGGCAGACCTATACGTATGCCATCGCCGCGTTCGACCCGGTCCACCACCTGTCGGCGCCCTCGGAAGAGGCGGTGGTGCAGGTGCCGCCGGGGGCCGCGCCCAACGCCGCCGCGGCCACTACCACCGCGCCCCCGGCGCCCGCCGCCGATGCCGCGGCCGCCACGGCGGGCTACAGTTCGCACCTGCAGCGCTATCCCTACCTGACCGATGTGGTCGCCAATTACGCCACGATTAACTGGGCCACCGACACCACGGGCAGCACGGGCAGCGTCACCTGGGGAGCGGTGGGCAGCGAGTCCTGCACCGCGCACAGCGCCACCGCCACCAAAACCAGCATCACCGTCA
>CBJNAR010000212.1:0-6315 GCA_966434075.1 uncultured bacterium | reverse complement strand
AGATAGGGCTGAATCGCCTGGTACGCCGCGACCTCGACCATCCAGACCACGATAGGGGTGGCGAGCACCAGCATGCCGGTATTGCCATAGGCCGCGGCGGTGTGTTTTTCTTCGACGCGCAACTCAAACGTGCCGGTCAGGTCCGGCGGAATGTCTTTCACGCAATAAATCCTCTCCGCCGCCCGGCGGCCGGGCAGCCTGATTCGGCGATCGCACGAGGGTGGGTAGTTCCCATCGCGATCGCTATCGAGTATAATATATCCAGCCTGATTGTACCCATCCTTGGGCCGGCCTGCAACGGCGGCCTGCCTGACCCATAAACGCAGACGGGAGCACCCATGACAACAGAGGGAACGGGGCCGATTCGCGTGTTGATTGCCGACGATCATTCGGTGCTGCGCGAGGGCCTGCGCATGGTGATCGAGCTACAGCCCGACCTGGAAGTCGCCGGCGAGGCCAAGGACGGGGCGGAGGCGCTGGCCCTGGCCCAGCAGTTGCAGCCCGACGTGGTGCTGCTCGACCTGATGATGCCGCAACTGGACGGCCTCTCGGCGCTGGGGCAGATGAAGGGCGTGGCGCCCCACGCCCGCGTGGTTGTGCTGACCAGTGCGGAAGAAGAGGATCGCATGATCGAGGCGATGCGGGCGGGCGCGCAGGGCTACCTGCTGAAGACCGAGGGCGCCTCCGCCGTGCTCGACGCGATCCGCGCGGCCTATCGCGGCGAGGTGGCGCTGGCGCCCCGCGTGGCGCGCCTGCTCATGCACGCCGTGGCCCAGCCGGCCAGCCACCCGGAGGACACGCTCAGCCCGCGCGAGCGCGAAGTCCTGCAACTCCTGGCCCATGGCCTCAGCAACAAGCAGATCGCCGCGCAGCTCGGCATGGCTGAAAAGACGGCGCGCGCCCACGTCAGCAGCATTCTCCAGAAGCTGGGCTTCGCCGGGCGGACCCAGGCCGCCCTCTATGCGCGCGAAAAGGGCCTCGTCTAAGCGTCCTCTGTGGGACATTTGTCCCGCCCCCCGCTAGGCACATGACCGACCGCCAGGTCGGTCATTTTGTTATGGTCGGATGCCCGTTCGGGCTGATCCCAGGGCGGATTAGAACAGGTACAATAGCCTCACTTCTTATGAACGGCATTGTTCTCATACTTTAGTCGGAGAGGTTCTTGGAAGCTCATGGACGCACTACACCGTTCCCCCACACGAATTCTGTTGGCTGACAGTGTGCAGCGGGTGCGTGATGCGGTGCGCGAACTCATCGATTTGCAGAGCGATATGCATGTCGTGGGAGAAGCCGCAGATGGGTTGACTACCCTGGTGCTGGTCGAGCAATTGCGCCCCGACCTGATTTTGCTGGATGTGCGCCTGGAAGACGGGGACGGCCTGCGTCTCGCCGCACATCTGCGCCGCACCTGTCCGTGGCTGGTGCTGGTAGTCTACACGGCCAATCCGCATGACGATACCCTGGAGGCGGCCATGCGCGCCGGGGCGGCTCGCTTTGTCGAAAAGGGCGCTACTCCTCAGACACTTTTGCACGCATTACGGGAGGCCGCCGCGGCGCGGCCCCTGCCCCTCGCCGGTATGCCGGCGCTCGAAGGAGACCGCACATGATCGCCAGTCCGATGCTTGATTCCGTCAGCTTTACGAATGGCGCGGCCCGCACCGTGCCCCCGACCCCCGGTTTTCTCCCGGCTGCGCGGCCCATGACGACCGGTCCTTCGCGGGAAGCCGCCTTGATCGCGGCGGCCCAGTCGGATCCCGATGCCTTCGCCGACCTGTACAATCTCTATTACCCGGCCATTTACCGCTTTGCCCAGCGCCACACCGGCGACCCCGTCCAGGCCGAGGACGTGGCGGCGGAGACCTTCCTCGCGGCGCTGAAGGCGCTGCCGCACTACGAGTGGCGGGGCATCCCGTTCAGCGCGTGGCTCTACCGCATCGCCTCGACGGTCATCGCCGGGCAGCACCGCCGCAACCGGGGCATCGCCCATGTGCCGCTGGAGAACCCGCGCTTCCCGCTGGTGGAGATCGCCTGCGAGGAACCGGGCCCCGACGCCTGCATCGAGGCCCAGGAACAGCAGCAGATCGAGCGGCACCTGCTGGGGATCGCGCTCAAGCGGCTGACCGACGACCAGCGCCGGGCCATCGAGCTGCGCTACAGCCGCCACGAACTGATGCCGCTGGCCGAGGTGGCGGTGCACATGGGCCGCAGCGAGGGCGCCGTGAAGCTGCTGCTGCACCGGGCCGTCGCCGCCCTGCGCCGTGTGATGGGCGAACTCGAAGCCGCCGACGTGCGCACCGCGACCCTACCGATGACCAGCCGCTTCTCCTTTGAGGCGATGAACTAGCAATCCGCCAATCCACGAGACAAATAGCGCGACCGGCGTGAATGCTCACGCCGGTCGCCGTTTTATTTGCGCTGGTGCGCTGGTTCGCTACTCGCCGAGCGCCGCGATGGCCGCGTCGAAGCGGTCCAGCGTCTTATCCCGGCCCAGCAGCATCATCGTGTCGTAGAGGGGCGGGCTTTCCTTGCGCCCGGTGACGGCCACGCGCAGGAGCATGAACAGGTCGCCGGCCTTGCGGAAACCCAGCTCCTCGGCCAGGGCGCGGACGCCCGCCTCCCAGGTTTCTTTGTCCCACGGCCAGGGCAGATCGGCGTGCCAGTCGCGCGCCTTGATCAGGCGCTCGCGCAGGGCGGGCCGGTCGAACTGCTTGCTGCTGAACAGCGCCAGGTCGTAGGGCGGGTCGGCGAAGAAGAAGGACGCCAGGTCGTCGAACTCGCTGAGCAGCTTCAACCGATCCTGCAACACGGGCAGCACCTCGCGCACCTTGTCGGGCGGGTGCTGGGTGTAGGGCGCCAGCCGCTCGGCCAGCTCGTCAAGCGACAGCGCGCGGATGTAGACGCCGTTCATCCAGATCAGCTTGTTCATGTCGAACACCGACCCTGCTTTGAGCAGACGGTCGGGGTGGAACATCTCGATGAACTCGTCCAGGCTGAAGATCTCCTTGCCCTCGGGATGTGACCAGCCCAGCAGCGCCAGGAAGTTGAGCAGCGCTTCGGGCAGGAAGCCGCGGTCGCGGAAGCCCTCCAGCCGGGTCTTGTCCGGGCTTTTGCGTTTCGAGATCTTGCTGCGGTCGTCGTTCAGCAGCAGCGGCGTGTGCGCGTGCAGCGGCGGCTCCCAGCCAAAGAACTGGTACAGCAGGATGTGCTTGGGCGTGGACGAGATCCACTCCTCGCCGCGCAGGATATGAGTGACTTCCATCAGGTGATCGTCGACCACCACGGCCAGGTGGTAGGTCGGGAAGCCGTCGGACTTCACCAGTATCTGATCGTCGATTAGCCGGTTCTCGAACTGGATTTCGCCGCGCACCAGGTCCACGAAGCTGGTGATGCCCTCGTCGGGGACCTTCATGCGGATGACATGGCGCTCGCCCGCGGCCAGTTTGGCCTGCACCTCGTCGGGCGAGAGCCGCAGGCAGGTGCGGTCGTAGCGGGGCGGCTCCTTGCGCTTCTCCTGCTCCTTGCGCATGGCGGCCAGCCGCTCAGGCGTGCAGAAGCAGTAGTAGGCGTGGCCCTTGTCGATCAGCTCCTGGGCATACTTATGGTAGATGGGCAGGCGCTCCGACTGGCGGTAGGGCGCGTGCGGGCCGCCGATGTCCGGTCCCTCGTCGTAGGGCAGACCGATCCAGCGCAACGCCTCGAAGATGCGGCGATCCGAGTCCTCGGTGTAACGCACCTGGTCGGTGTCTTCCAGGCGCAGGATAAACTGGCCGCCGCTCTGGCGGGCCAGGGCAAAGTCGAACAACGACTGGTAGGCGGTGCCGACATGAGGGTCGCCGGTGGGCGAGGGGGCAATCCGGGTGCGGGCGGGAAGCATAATACAACCTCCTGGCTGACACAACACCTTGGCGCAGTGCGGCTGGAGTGGCCGCCGGTGAGGGTAACCGATTCCCTCGGCGCGGGTCTTGTGTACGTGAGCCGTCAGCCGTCAGCCGCCAGTTATCAGGTCGGGAACCTGCGGACGGGCGGCACATGACCGCGAACTGCTCACACTCTGATTATACGAGAGAGCAGCCTCGTGCCGCAATCCGGCTTGCGAGGGACAGGCGCCTCCGCCAAGGGGCGGACGCCCGCCACCCCTCACACTGCTGCCGCTGTAGGGGCCGGTTTGAAACCGGCCCGTGCCTGGGGCGCCGCCGTAGGGGCCGGTTTCAAACCGGCCCGCGTCTCTACTTGAATTGCAGGTCGGTCAACAGGAAACCCAGCTTGCGCGCATCGTGCGGGTCGGCGCCGATCTCGCTGGGGGCGACGGCGGGGGCGCTGCTGTGGAAGGTGATCTCGTTCTCGCCCGCGGGCAGGGTGATCGTGCCTAGATCGTAGCCCTGGAGGTTGGCGCGCAACGCCGCGCTGCCCACCGGACGGCCGTTCAGCGCCACATCGAGCGTGGCCGTGTCGCGATAGGTCTGCGCCGTGAAGCGCAGGTGCCAGGTCAGCGGCGTCTTGGTGATGACGTGGATGCTCGCGTCCTGCCCGCTGCTCCAGCGCCAGGTGCGCCCATCGTTGCTGTCCGGCGGGTTCCACCCTCCGCCGGCCCAGATCAGCGGCTCGTCGCCGGGCGTGGCGGGCACGCGATAGGCCGTAAGCTGCTGGTCGTCGGCGACCACCGCCGAGCGGTCGGGGAAGAGGTAGTGGACATAGGCGTCCACGGCTTCTTTGGCGCCGGGCTGCTGATAGCCTTCGTCCACCTTGGAGACGAGGATATAGGGCATGTTGTAGGAGTTGAGCACGGGGAAGGGCCAGAGCGGCGGCACGATGTCCGGCTGCGGTTTCGTGTTCAAGTCGATGAACTGGTAGAAGGGCGAGGCGGGGTCGCGGTAATAGTCGTGGACGCGTCGCGCGACATATCCGCCGACGATCTTCTTGTGGTGGACCGTCTGGTTGATCATGCGGGAGTGGTCGCGCAGGTAGTGGCTGGTCACGGGCAACTCCAGGATGCCGAAGTCGCCCGGCTCAGCGGCGAGGCGCGAGAAGAACGGCGAGAAGTACACCGGGCGCAGCGGCTGGGGGATCACGGCCAGTTCGAGCAGCGGCACCAGGGCCAGCACGCTGAGCATGGCTCCGGCAACGGCGCGCGGCGCCCAGGCCTGGCGCAAGCGGGTCGCGGCCCGCCGTGCCCAGGCCACCAGGTAGGCCACTCCGGCGCCCGCGAGCACATCGAGCCCGAGATCGGCCAGCACGACGAAACGGCGCGGCACACGGGCGATGGACAGGAACGGCAGATTGCGCAGCAGCAGGTAGGGCAGGGGTACGCCGGTGGTGTGGTTCACGTCGATGGCGGCGTCCCATTGCAGATACGGGCCGAGGGCCAGGATGGCGCCCACGCCGATCAGGATGCCCCAGAAGATCGCCCGGCGCCGCAGCCGCCACGCGCCCACGGCGCCCAGCACCAGCGCGCTCCAGCCCAGCGGCCCCAGGAACCAGACCGCCGGGTCCATGCGTACGTCTTTAGACACCGTGAAGAGGTCGAGCGGGCTGAGCGAGAAGCGCACCTCGTAGTCGAGCCCGCTGACCAACTGGAAGTTGGGGTCGGCGCTGGAACGGATCGTCGCGTACAGGAACGGCCCGACAATGACCCCCCAGGCCAGCATCACCGCCGCCGTGGCGCCGAGCGTCGCGCGCCAATCGCGCGGGCGCTCCACCAGGCGCACCAGGGCCAGCAGCCCGCCGATCATCAGCAGGTAGAGCGTCAGGTACCAACTGGTCAGCGCCGTGGCGACCAGCACGGCCACGGCCACGACGCCGTTGAGCATCCGCCGCCGGCGATCCGGCGCAGCATAGAGCAGGCGGTGCAGGAACAGCACAAAGAGCGGCAGCCACTCCAGCGGGATCAGCTCCAACTGGGCCTCGTGGATGTGGTACTGGTGGAACGCGCCGAAGGTGAAGACGATCCCGGCAACCAGCGCGCCCGCCGCGCTACCGGTCAGGTAGCGTACCAGCCAGAACATGGCGCAGCCGGTCAGGATCATGTGGCCCAGCAGCAGCAGGTTGTAGGCGAAGGTCGGCCCGACCACGTCGTCCGTCAGCAGCAGGACGGGCAGGGCCAGCAGGCCGTTGAGCGGTTGCAGCGTGTGGAAGTAGAGAGGCAGCGCGTTGGCGCCCAGGCGATAGGGGTAATAGAGCATATCCGTGTAGAACGGATTGCTATGGCGCTCCAGCAGCGCCGTCTTGAACCACCAGAGGTCCCAGCGGCTGACATCGGCGTCGGCAGTGATGCCGTAGATGATGCCGTGTTGCAGGTCCGTTACCAGCGGCCAGGTC
>CBJNAR010000211.1:0-6322 GCA_966434075.1 uncultured bacterium | reverse complement strand
GCAGGTTGGTACGTCTTTAACCGAACCCTCTTGACAGACCAAAAATGCCGCGTATAATGATGTCAACGTTGTCGTTAATGTTGTCGGCATTGTGACCGCTGTCACTTTTGTTATCCGCAGTACTGAACCGTGAGGGAGGCCCGTAAGCTGCGATGCCTGTAACACTGAAGGACGTGGCTGAACATGCCAACGTCTCCATCAAAACCGTCTCGCGCGTCGTCAATCAGCAGGGCGAGATCAGCGAAGAGACCCGCGCTCGCGTGCAAGAAGCGATTGAACAGCTCGGCTATTACCCCAATCTGCTTGCTCGCAGCCTGGTCAACCAACGCTCCTACACTATTGCCGTCGTAGCCGCAGGGATCGAGTATTTCGGGCCTTCACGCACCCTTGTCGGAATTAAAGAACAGGCTGAGGAATTCGGGTATTCGCTCGTGCTTGACCTCATGCCGCACCTGGAATCGGCGAGTGCGCCACGGCTCTTACAGCAATTGGCCTCGCGACGAGTAGAGGGTATCGTCTGGGCAGTTCCCGAAATCGCGGACAATCACGATTGGGTTCGCCATGCTGATCTGACGAAGTTGCCGCCGCTGGTCTTCTTGAGCATGTCCTGGCGCCCCAGACTCTCCGTCTTTGCCGTGGACAACCGCCTCGGCGCGAAACAGGCAACGCGCCACCTGATTGAACAGGGTCGCCAGCACATCGGCATCATTACGGGACCATTAACGTGGTGGGAGGCGCGCGAGCGACTCGCCGGATGGGAAGAAGCGTTGAGCGAGGCCGGGCTGCCGGCCAATGAATCATTGGTCGCCAACGGCGATTGGACGCCGTTGGCCGGGGAGCAAGGCATGCAAGTCCTACTCTCGCGTGTGCCCCGGCTGGATGGCCTCTTTGCATCAAACGATCAGATGGCATTAGGTGCGTTTGGTGTATTGCAGCGCGCCGGCATAGGCATCCCCGCAGATATCGCCCTGGTCGGGTTTGACGATATACCTGAGTCCGAATTCTTCACCCCACGGCTCACCACCGTCCATCAGCCATTGATCGACGTCGGCCGCGTGGCGATGCAAGAGTTGCACGCGCATATCGAAGCCGAGCGCTCCGCCAAGCGTGGGCGGCGCACCCCGCAAGCGCTGTCGAGCAAAATGGTCCTCATCCCGCCACAGCTCATCGTCCGTCAAAGCACCAGCCCTGATACGTCTGGGGGGAACGCAAATCAATAGCGCATCAAGCGGCGCGCTGAACACAGCGGTCGCCCAGATTATTCCCTACTCTGCCGGGAGATGAACATGGATCAGAACGGTGCCCGCCGGGCAATCGCAAGCGGAAAGACTGCGCTTGGCGTTGAGTTCGGCTCAACGCGCATCAAGATGGTGCTTATCGGTGAGGACCATGCCCCGATCGCGGCGGGCGGCTACGAGTGGGAGAACCGCCTCGAAAACGGCATCTGGACCTACCATCTCGATGATGTCTGGGCGGGGCTGCAAGAGAGCTACCGCCGGCTCGGCGCCGAGGTCGCTGTAAAGTACGGGGTGCGGCTGCGAACCGCCGGCGCGATCGGCGTGAGCGCAATGATGCATGGTTACCTGGCTTTCGACAGGGAAGGCAACTTGCTGGCCCCGTTTCGCACCTGGCGTAATACGATGACCGGGCAGGCGGCCGAGAAGCTGACCGAGCTGTTCCAGTTCAACATTCCGCAGCGCTGGAGCATCGCCCACCTCTACCAGGCCATACTCAACCACGAACCCCACGTGGCGGACATCAGTTATCTGACCACGCTGGCCGGTTACGTTCACTGGCAACTGACGGGGCGAAGGGTGCTTGGTGTCGGCGAGGCATCGGGCATGTTCCCTATCGATCACGCGACCAACAACTACGACGAGCGCCTGATCGATCTGTTCAATGAACGCGTCGAGGTGCAAAAACTGCCCTGGCGGCTGGAGCAGGTCCTGCCCAGGGTGCTGCTTGCCGGGGACGCCGCCGGACGGCTGAGCGAGGAAGGCGCCCGGCTGATCGATCCTAGCGGCCAGTTGCGAGCCGGCATCCCGCTTTGTCCGCCCGAGGGCGATGCAGGCACCGGCATGGTCGCCACTAACAGCGTGGCCGCGCGCACGGGCAACGTCTCCGCCGGCACTTCGGTCTTCGCCATGATCGTGCTGGAGCAGGCGCTGTCGCGACTCTACCCCGAGATCGACATGGTGACCACACCCACCGGCAAGCCGGTGGCGATGGTGCATAGCAACAACTGCACGTCTGACCTCAACGCCTGGGTTGAGCTGTTCGCGGAATTCAGCACCGCCCTTGGCGTGGAGATCGGCAATGCCCGGGTGTTTGAAATCCTGTACAAGCAGGCGCTCGCCGGCGACTCGGATGGCGGCGGCATGCTGGCCTACAACTATCTTTCGGGCGAGCACATCACCCACCTGCCGGAGGGGCGCCCACTGTTCGTGCGCACCCCCACGAGCCGCTTCACACTCGCCAATTTTATGCGCGTGCATCTCTTCTCCGCAGTTGGCGCCCTCAAGATCGGCCTCGATATCCTTTTTGAGCAGGAGCACGTGCAACTCCAGCGCGTGCTCGGGCACGGCGGCTTCTTCAAGACAACGGAAGTGGGTCAAAAGATCATGGCGGCGGCGATCAATGTGCCCGTTGCGGTGATGGAGACCGCCGGCGAGGGCGGCGCCTGGGGCATCGCGCTGCTCGCCGCCTATATGCTGCACAGGGGTACGGACGAAGCACTGGAAACGTATCTCGCCGACAACGTCTTCGCCGGAGAACAGAGCACGACGGTCGCGCCTGATCTCGCGCATGTCGCGGGCTTCGCGGCATTCATGGAACGGTACAAGCAGGGCCTTGTCATCGAACAGGTCGCCGTGGACGCGCTGAAGTAGCGGATTCAGCACAAAACGAGGTTGATAAACATGCTGGAAGCATTGAAGGAAGAACTGCTTCAACTGCACCTGGAGCTGGCGCGGCATGGACTGGTCGTATGGACCGGCGGCAACGTCAGCGCCCGCGATCCCGCGACCGGGCTGGTAGCAATCAAGCCGTCGGGCGTGCGCTATGAGAGCCTGCGTCCGGAGCAGATGGTGGTGCTCGACCTGGACGGCAACATCGTCGAGGGCGATCTGAAGCCATCCTCCGACACGTGGAGCCACCTCTATATCTACCGTCACCGCTCCGACGTGAACGGCGTGGTCCACACCCACTCCCGCTATGCCACCGCCTTCGCCGCGGTCGGCAAGCCGATCCCGGTGGTACTCACCGCCATCGCCGACGAGTTCGGCGGCTCCATCCCCTGCGGCGGCTTTTCGCTGATCGGCGACGAGAACATCGGCAAACTGGTGGTCGAGAGTATCGGCAACTCGTGCGCGGTCTTACTGAAAAATCATGGCGTGTTCACCGTCGGCAAGAGCGCCGGCGCCGCGGTCAAGGCCGCCGTGATGACCGAGGATGTGGCCGCCGCGGTCTGGCTGGCGCTGCAAATCGGCACGCCCGACGAGATCCCCGCCGACGCTGTGGCTAAACTCCACGAGCGCTACACTAACGTCTACGGCCAGAAGTAGGCGCGACAGACTGGCACTTTTCGCGCTAACGCCGGTTCGCCTGGTAAAACGAAACGATCCATTGAAAGGGATGAAGATGATCGATCTCAAGCAATTTGAAGTCTGGTTCGTGACCGGCAGCCAGCATCTATACGGCCCGGAGACGCTGGATCAGGTGGCCGAGCATTCCACAACGCTGGCGCGGGCGCTGGACGAGGCGGCGAGTATCCCGGTGCAGGTGGTGTTCAAGCCGGTGATGACCGGGCCGGATGAGATCAGAGATCTATGCTTACAGGCGAACACGGCGCCTGATTGCGTCGGGCTGGTGGTGTGGATGCACACCTTCTCGCCGGCCAAGATGTGGATCGCCGGCCTGTCGGCGCTACAAAAGCCGTTCTTACACCTGCACACGCAGTACAACCGGGCGATCCCTTGGGCCGCGATCGACATGGACTTCATGAACCTCCACCAGTCGGCGCACGGCGACCGCGAGTTCGGGTTCATCGGCAGCCGCTTGCGCCTGGAGCGCAAGGTCGTCGCCGGCTACTGGCAAGATGCCGCTGTGCAGCAGAGCCTCGGCGCCTGGGCGCGAGCGGCCTGCGCCTGGGCCGACTGGCAGGGCGCCCAGGTGGTCCGCTGTGGCGACAATATGCGCGAAGTGGCGGTCACCGAGGGCGACAAGATCGAGGCGCAGCGCCGCTTCGGCTACGCGGTCAACGGCTACGGCGTCAGCGACGTGGTCCAGTATGTGAACGCCGTGGCGGACGCCGAGGTCGATGGACTGATCCGCGAGTACGAGGACCGCTACCAAGTCGCCCCGGAGCTGCAGGCGGGCGGCGCCCGGCATCAGCAGCTGCGCCACGCAGCCCGGCAGGAGATCGGCATTCGCCGCTTTCTGGAGACGCAGCGGGCCAAAGCCTGGACCACCACCTTCGAGGACCTGCACGGCCTGAACCAGTTGCCGGGCCTGGCGGCGCAACGGCTGATGAACGACGGCTATGGCTACGGCGGGGAGGGCGACTGGAAAACGGCGGCGCTGGTGCGCGCGATGATAGTCATGGCGAGCGGCCTGGAGGGGGGCACATCCTTCATGGAGGATTATACCTATCACCTCGACCCGGCGGGCATGAAGATCCTCGGTTCGCACATGCTCGAGATCTCCGAGCAGATTACCGCCCAGCGGCCCCGCCTGGAGGTGCATCCGCTGTCCATCGGCGGCAAGGCCGACCCGGTGCGCTTGGTGTTCGACGCCCGGACGGGGCCGGCGGTGGCCGCCTCCATCGTCGATATGGGCAATCGCTTCCGCATGGTGGTCAACACCGTGGATGCGGTGCCGCTGGACCAGCCGCTGCCGAAGCTCCCGGTAGCGCGGGCGCTCTGGCTGCCCCATCCGGATCTGCAGACCGCCGCCACGGCCTGGATCCTGGCGGGCGGCGCCCATCATACCGGGTTTAGCTATGCGCTGACGGCGGAACACCTCGCGGATTTCGCCCAGATGGCCGGCATCGAGTTTCTGCTGATCGACCGGGACACGAAGCTGGCGGACTTCAAGAAAGAACTGCGCTGGAACGACCTGTACTACCATCTTGCGCGGGGCCTGCAGGGGTGAGCCGCTCGTCACGGGCGGCCGGAACTATATCGGCAGTATTGTCGCCGCGGAATTGCTGCAGGCCGGCCATGGAGTAAGTGTCTTTGCCGATTTCGCCGGCCCGCAGCCGGCCGCCGTCCCGCCCGCGGTCACCCTCGTCATGCGCGGGCAAGGTTAACGCTGCGGTTATCCGGGGTATAAACTCCGTGACAAACTACGGCACACCCTTCGCAGATGCCGCCGGTCCCTCGAACAGAGCGCCGGCGGCCTCTGCGCCGGATATTCTATGTTGGCAATCCCCGGAGCCTCCCTGGTTCTGCGAGGCGCCGGCCCGCACTAGAAGGGAAACGTGGTATAATGACCCGACGAAAGACCTGGAAGGGAACCGGCTCTGTTACAGGATGATCTCTATGGCCTGCAGGCTCCATCGCCGTTACTCCCGCGTGTGCTATGGGGAGCAGAAACACCGAGTGGCTTCCGGCCGCATCGCCCTCTCGTTACCCTTCGATGCGGCGGATTGGGCAATCAATGCTGCTGCAAGTATTCGCTGCACGGGCCGGGCGCCGGGCTGATCCCTCGTGAACGAAGCCGTCATGGCCGAACAGGCCGCGCCCCCCGCCCCCCTGGTCCACGAACGCATCTACCGGCGCAATTTCGTCTTCTTCCTCACCGACGGCATCTTATTCATGCTCGCCATCAGCCTGATTGGCAGCACGACGGTCATTCCCGACTTTGTCCGCCGCCTGACCGACTCGCAAGTCTTGATCGGCCTCTCCGGTAGTCTGTTTGAACTGGGCTGGACGCTGCCGCAGTTGTTCATCGCCCGCCTGATCGTCCGCGCTGAGCGCAAAAAATGGTGGTTTGTGGGCCCCAATATTCCGGTGCGCGGGCTCATCTTGCTGTTCGCCGGACTGACCCTGCTCCTCGGTCCCACCCACCCGGAGATCCTCTTACCGGCCTTTTTCGTCTGCTACGGCCTGGCGGCGCTGGGCGATGGGCTCGTCGGGGTGCCCTGGGCCGATCTCGCCGGCAGCAGCCTCGACCACCGCTGGCGGGCACGCCTGTTTGGCGTGCAGAATGCGGTCACCGGGGTCCTGTTGCTGGGACTCGCCCCGGTGATCGCGCTAATCCTCGGGCAATTGGCATTTCCCGCCAATTATGGCCTGCTCTTTGGCCTCGCCGGCGCCTTATT
>CBJNAR010000210.1:0-6322 GCA_966434075.1 uncultured bacterium | reverse complement strand
TTACGTTTATCAACACGGTGCTGTTCGCTATCGGTATCGTCCTGGTCCTCATGGATCGCCCCGGCGATGCATTCGTCACGGCGGGGCTGGTGCTGTTGAACGTCGTGGTGGGGGTGGTGCAGGAGGGGCGCGCCAAACACAAGTTGGACCACATCGCCCTGCTGACCCGCCCGCGTGCCACCGTTATTCGTGAGGGGCGGGAGCGCGCGGTCGATCCCTCCGAGATCGTGCTGGGCGATGTGCTGATCGTCCGTCAGGGCGACCAGATCGTCGTGGATGGGCAAGTCGTCGGCGCGGGCCGGATGGAGGTCGACGAATCGCTGCTCACCGGCGAGTCGGACCCCATCCCTCGCCGGGTGGGCGACCCGGTGCATTCCGGCAGTTTCTGCGTCACCGGCCAGGCCGCCTATGTAGCCGAGAAGGTAGGCATCGATGCCCTGGCCCAGCAAATGACCCGCGGCGCCCGCGCTTTTCGCCAGGCCAAAACACCCCTGCAAGCTGATATCGACCTGGTGGTCCGCTTGCTCACCATCACGGTGGCGCATCTGGGCGCGCTGCTCGCCGTTTCCCTGCTGATCCGGCCGATTCCGGCCGTCGAGGTGGTGCAGATCGCTGCCGTCATGGTCGCGCTGGTGCCGCAGGGCCTGTTCTTCATGATCACCCTCACCTATGCGATGGGCGCGGTGCGTATGGCGGGCAAGGGCGCGGTGATCGAGCAGGCCAACGCCGTCGAATCCTTGAGCAACGTGAATGTGCTATGTCTGGATAAGACCGGCACGCTAACCAGCAACGTGCTGTGCCTGCATGCCGTTCAGGCGCTGGGCCTGCCGGAAGCAGAATTGCGCGCCCTGCTTGGCACCTTCGCCGCCTCGACCACGCGGTCCAATCGCACCGCCGATGCGCTCCATGCCGCGCTCCCCGGCCCGGCCCGATCCGCGGAGGCCGAGGTGCCGTTTTCCTCCGCCTGGAAATGGAGCGGCCTGGCCCTCGACGGCGCGATCTATGTCCTGGGCGCGCCGGAGATCCTCCAGCCGGCCCTCGTAGCCGGGAGCGACCAGGGCACGCAGGGTACTGACTGGGCGGCAAGCGGGCTGCGGGTGCTGCTGTTCGCGCGGCGGGCGGGTGGCGCGCCGCTACACGATGCCCAGGGCCGACCCCAGCTTCCGGTGGATCTGGTGCCGCTGGGCCTGGTGAGTTTTAGCGATGAATTGCGCCCGGAGGCCCAGGCGACTCTGCGCGAGTTTGCCGAGTCCGGTATCCGGGTCAAGATCATCTCCGGCGACCACCCCGAAACGGTCGCCGCGCTCGCGCGCCAAGCCGGGCTGGTCCTGGAGGGCGATAGCGCCGTTGTCTCGGGGCTAGACCTGGCCGCGCTGGACGAGAACCAGTTTGCCGCCCGGGCGGGGGCGGCCACGATCTTTGGGCGCATCACGCCGCAGCAAAAAGAGCGCCTGGTGCGGGTCTTGCGCGCGCAGGGCCGCTATGTCGCCATGATCGGCGATGGGGTGAACGACGTGCTGGCGCTGAAGCAGGCCAACCTGGGCATCGCCATGCAAAGCGGCAGCCAGGCCACGCGCAGCGTCGCCGATATGGTGTTGCTGGGCGACTCGTTTGCGGCGTTGCCCGCCGCGTTCCGCGAGGGCCAGCGCATCGTCAACGGCATGCACGACGTCATGCGCCTGCTGCTCTCGCGCACCGTCTACGTGACCTTGCTGATCGCCGCCACGACGATGGCCGGCGTCGCCTTCCCGCTCACCCCCAAGTACACCACAGTGCAGGGCCTGCTGGCCGTCGGCATTCCCACCCTGGCCCTGGCCGCATGGGCTCGCTCCGGTCCGCGGCGCCTGAGCTTGCGCCGGGCGCTCGTGCACTTCGTACTGCCCGCCGGCTACACGATGGCGGTGCTGGGCTTGGGGTTGTATCTGCTCTACCTGCTGCCGGCGGGCGATGCCGGCCTGGCCCGCACGGTGCTGACCACCAGCACCCTGCTGTGCGGGCTCCTCGTGATCGTGTTCGCCGAACCGCCCACCCGCCTGTGGGCCGATGGCGATACCTTGAGCGGCGACTGGCGCCCCACGATTCTAGCTGCAGCGCTGCTGGCGCTCTATGTGCTGATCATGCTCATCCCCGCCTGGCGCGGGTTTTTCGAGTTGCAGCCGCTGAGCCTCTGGGACGTTTTACTGATCGTCGTGCTGACGGCCGGGTGGGCCGTGGTGTTGCGCTTTCTGTGGCACCGCGACGTGGTGGAGCGGATGCTGGGCGTCGATGTCCGGCCGTCCGCGGCCGGCGGCCCGGCTCCTGCTTCTTGATCTCTCGCCCGGTGGCGCATACCTGCTTGCATGGATGGCGGCACCGGGTGCCTGCCAGGACCGGTCGCGCGACACGCTCTCGCCGCTGAGGCCGGTTGCTCAGACCGGAAGCTTTGTGCTATAATCTGAAGCTAACGCAGCCGCACCCGGATGCACGCCGCATGTTATTGGTGCCGGAGGAGAATTAAATGCCTGATACCGCCGTTTATCGGCAGCGCCTCGAAGCCGAGCGCGCGCGCCTGCTGGAAGATCTCCACCGCTTCGACGAGGAAGTGACGGACAGCGCGGACGACCTGGACCCCACGCGCGGGGGCGTGGGCAACCACATGGCCGACGACGCCAACGTCATGTTCGAGGAAGAGAAGTTTGTCGCCCTCCGCCGCAATACCGAGAAGATGCTGGAACAGGTGGACCGGGCGCTGGAGCGCGTCGCCGAGGGCACCTACGGCATCTGCGCCAATTGCGGCAAGCCGATCCCGCCCGAGCGGCTGGAGGCGCGCCCGTCGGCCACGCTCTGCGTCAACTGCCAGCAGCAGCTAGAAAGCGCATCGTAGGTTGGAGGTTCGCAATCCGCCGGTTCCGTCGAATGCCGCCGGCGACCCGGCTCCGGCGGCGGTCGATTCCGGAGCGGCGGCGGCGCAACCGCCGATGACGCTGGCCGCGCGCGTGCGCGCGGTGCTGCCCTTGCTGGCCCTGGCCGCGCTGATCTTGATCGCCGACCAGTTGACCAAGCTCTGGATCGTGGCGGCGATTGGCCGCGCCGCGCCGGTGCACGAGATCGATATCATCCCCGGCTGGTTTGTGTTCCAGTATGTCGAGAACACCGGTGCCGCGTTCGGCATGTTCACCAACGGGAGCTGGATACTGGCGTTTATTGCGGTGGCCGTGGTGGTCGGCATCGTCGTCATGGCGCCGCGCATGCAGCAAGAGGCGACCGCAGGCCTGCCGCGCTGGCAGATCTGGCTCAGCCTGGGACTGGTGCTCGGCGGGGCGGTGGGCAACCTGGCCGACCGGCTCACCCGCGGCTACGTGGTCGACTTCGTGCTGGTGCCCAAGGCGCAGATCACGCTGGGCAACACGCTCTATCACTTCCCCAACTTTAACGTGGCCGACAGCGCCATTACCGTCGGCATCATCCTGCTGCTGATCGGCCTGTTGTTCGCCGGGGAGCGCAAGTAAGCCCCCGGCGCGGCCCCCTGCCATGCCCGAGTTCACCGCCGTCGTCACCCCGGATCAGGCCGGCGAGCGCCTGGACCGGGTGCTGCCCCTGCTCGGCGGCGACCTCTCGCGCTCTTACGGCCAGCAGTTGATCGCCGCGGGCCAGGTGTTGCTGAACGGCCGCCCGGCGCGCGCCTCCCAGAAGCTGAAGGCCGGCGACACCGTGCAGGTCACGATCCCCGCCGCCGCGCCCACCGCCGTCGAACCCGAACCAATGGACCTGCGCGTGGTTTACGAGGACGCCGACGTGCTGGTGGTGGATAAACCGGCGGGGCTGGTCGTCCACCCCGCGCCCGGCCACGCCCGCGGCACGCTCGTCAACGCGCTGCTGGCTCACACCGACCAGCTCTCGCTGCACGGCGATATCCGCCCCGGCATCGTGCACCGGCTCGATAAGGACACCAGCGGCTTGCTGGTCGTGGCCCGCACCGACGCCGCGCACGCCGATCTCGTCCGCCAGCACCAGGCGCGCACCATGGACAAGGAGTATCTGGGGCTGGTTCAGGGCCAACCCCAGCCGCCCACCGGCCTGATTGACGCGCCCATCGCCCGCGACCCGCGCGACCGCAAGCGCCAGGCCGTGCTGGCGACCGGGCGCCCGGCCCGCACGCGCTACACCACCGAGACGGTCTATCATCCCGGCCATAACCTGGAGACCTGCGCGCTGCTGCGGGTGCGCCTCGAAACGGGCCGCACACACCAGATCCGCGTCCACATGGCCTATATCGGCCACCCGATTCTCGGCGATGCGGTCTACGGCGCACGGACCCTGCGCGCGGCGCGCGCCCTGGGCCTGGAACGCCAGTTCTTGCACGCCACTGCCCTGGCCTTCGACCTGCCGTCGTCGGGGCGGCGCGTGGCCTTCACCAGCCCCTTGCCGCCCGACCTGGCCGCCGTCCTGGCCCGGTTGGGGCCGCCCGATTCCTGACTCAGCCCCAGAGGAGCCCCATGCGTATCTTGATCACCGGTTCCAGCGGCCAGATCGGCACCAACCTGGCCTTGCGCCTCGTGGCCGAGGGCCACCAGGTCTTCGGCGTCGATAAGCGCCTCAACACCTGGACCGACGCCTTCCGCTACATCTTGCAGGATCTCAGCGGCCATTATCCCGCCTATCCCACCGGCATCGGCGGTGTCGATTACCCACCTGCCGATGTGGTCGTCCACCTGGCCGCCCACGCCAAGGTGCATCAGTTGGTGCGCTACCCGCACCGGGCGCTCGAAAACATGATCATGACCTTCAATGTGCTCGAATATTGCCGCCAGACGGGCACGCCGATCATCTTTTCCAGCAGCCGCGAGGTCTACGGCGACATCCATCGCTTCAGCACCGAGGAGACGAGCGCCGACTTCGCCTACACCGAGAGCACCTACTCGGCCAGCAAGATCACCGGCGAGGCCCTGATCTACTCGTATGCGCGCTGCTACGGGCTGCGCTACCTGGTCTTCCGCTTCAGCAACGTCTATGGCCGCTACGACAACGACATCGCGCGCATGGAACGGGTGATCCCGCTCTTTATCCGCCGCATCAGCCGCGACGAGCCGATCACCATCTACGGGCCGGAGAAAGTGCTCGATTTTACCTACATTGACGACTGCGTGGACGGCATCGTGCGCGGCATCACCGCGCTGGCGAGCGGGCAGGTCAGCAACCAGACGATCAACCTGGCCTACGGCGAGGGCAACACGCTGATCCGCATGGCCGAACTGGTGGGCGCCGCCCTTGGCCGCACCCCGCGCATCACTGTCGCGCCGCCGCTGCTCGGCGAGGTCACGCATTATGTCGCCAACATCAGCAAGGCCCACGACCTGCTCGGCTACACGCCCCAGGTGCCGCTGGACGAGGGGATTCGCCGCGCGGTGGCCTGGTCGCGCGAGTGGGCCGCCACGCACCCCGAAAGCGACGCGCCCTCCGCCGGCGCGAGCCCCGAAGGCAGCACCGCTCTCGGCATCGGCTACAAGCAAGCGGCGGAATCGGCGGACACCTACTCGACGGAGTAGGGCGCCGCCGCGCCCCGCCCCGGTCGCGGTTTCGCCCGCGTGGGGCGCCGGGAATTGCCCGAGCGGCCCTTTCTTGCTTCTTACTATCGTCCCGGTTGCCCTGGCCTTGACGGCCCCTTATGCCGCAGCCCCTGGTCTTGCCGGCCGCTGCCCGCCGGTCGATAGTCTCCGATCGCGGCAAAGACCACGTGTTCATTCATTTGTAATTTCTTGCAGAACCCAAAAACGAACAATTATACATCTTCAGTCTGCGCCAGCGCTTACAATATAGTAGCATTCTCTGGAATCGGTCTGTGAACTATTGATTCACGCGACAGGACCGATATAATAATACTAGTTCCCATCCGCCACTGAACGGTGATGCATACTGTTTGCCACAGTGTCTAGCCAACACCCGGCATTGCTCAGGGGTTGGTGCGCATTGCGGGGCCTGGGTGGAATCTGCCGGACGCGCGGGCCTCGCGCCCGCCGGCTGGATCGGGTCTTCTGGGATCGCACGTGCCTCGGCATTCGCCTATTTCCTGCGCTACTCACTGGATCTACAAGCGGGACAGACACTCGGGGTGAGGGACCGGGCTTCGCCCGCCCTTGCCTGGACACGGTTGGCACACCGGCCAGTGTGCCGCATGTGGAGTAGCTTGGCCGCCGCCCCCCTTGCCTCCGGTGGCCGGGAGCTAAGGACTGACAGATTATGCCGCTCATGCCGCCAAGCAATCTCCGGCGCGTCTTGTGCGCCGTCCTCCTCGCCGGTTGCAGCCTGATCAGCGGCGCGCAGGCCCACGAACCCGTCCCCAATC
>CBJNAR010000209.1:0-6362 GCA_966434075.1 uncultured bacterium | reverse complement strand
GCGCTTGACAATGTCCCGCGCCTCCAGCGCGAATTCGGCCTGCGGCACACTGACCGCCGCGCCCCGCGCCCCGGCAGCGGGGCCGGGCGCCACGTCTTTGCTCATCGTCGCTCCTGCCTAATAGGGCACGCCGTCGGCGGCGGGCGGGATCGACCGGCCCACGAACCCGGCGAGCACAAACAACGTCACGATATAGGGCAGCATGCCCACCAGCCGCGCGTCGATGGGCACGCCGCACGATTGCATGTTGTTCTGGATCGAGAGCGTGAGCCCGAAGAAGAACGAGGCGGCGAGCGCGCCGAACGGCTTCCACTTGCCGAAGATCATCGCGGCCAGGGCGATGAAGCCGAAGCCGGAGGTCATGCCGGGCGTGAAGACCGGGATATAGCCGGGCACGTAGGACGCCCCGCCCAGCCCGGCGAACAGCCCGCCCAGCAGCACGGCGGAGTAACGCACGCGGTGGACGCTGATGCCGACCGTGTCCGCCGCCTTGGGGTGCTCGCCCACGGCCCGCACGCGCAGGCCCCAGGGCGTATAATTCAGCACCAGGTGCAGCACAGCCACCAGCAAAATTGCCACAATCGCCAGCAACTGCACCGACAACGATATGCCGGGGATGGGCAACGGCACGCTGCCGATGGTGCCCGGCGAGGCGGGCGCATCGCGCGCATACCACTGGCCGTACAGGTAGCTGGTGATGCCGAAGCCGAGGATGTTGATCACCGT
Source organism: uncultured bacterium (assembly GCA_966434075.1). Lineage (GTDB taxonomy): Bacteria > Chloroflexota > Chloroflexia > QHBQ01 > JAICKM01 > JAICKM01. The sequence goes on along the minus strand of CBJNAR010000209.1, from coordinate 5,636 downwards.
GCCGCTGATGATCTGATCGACCTTGAACGTGATCGACAGCCAGCCGTGCAGCAAGGCCATTACCCCGCCGATCAGGATCGCGAACAACACGCCCATCGGCACGCTGTGGAACGTGACCGCGGCCCAGTAACCGCCGAAGGCCCCGCTCAGCATCATGCCCTCGATGGCGATGTTGACCACGCCCGCCCGCTCGCAGGCCACGCCGCCCAGCGCGCCCAGGATGATCGGCGTGGCGAAGCTCAGCGCCGTGACCAGCACGCTCAGGAGTAGTTGTAAGATCGGTTGATCACAGAGAGTCACTCGCTTCTCCCTACGCTTTCTCGCCCCAGCCGCTGGTCAGCACGGGGGAGCCGGAGGAGGCCGGTGTGGCGCGCACCCGGTACACCGCACGGATAATGGCATCGGCCGCCACAAACAGCAAAATCAGGCCCTGGATCACGGAAATAATCTCGCCGGGCACCTGCGTCTCATATTGCATCTGCGTGGCCCCGGCGCGCAGGGCGCCGAAGAGTAGCGCGGCCAGTACCACGCCGGCGGGGTTGCTGCGGCCCAGCAAGGCCACGGCGATGCTGTCGAAGCCGTAGCCGCTGGAAAAACCCAGCCCGAAATAGCGGTCGCCCAGCGGCTGCAGCCGGGTCACGTCGAGGGCCACGCCGGTCACTTCCACCGCCCCGGCCAGCCCCGCCAGCATGCCGCTGAGCGCCATCGCCAGGATGATGTTACGCATGATCGGGATGCCCGCATAGCGCGCCGCGGAGGAATTGGCCCCGGTGGTGCGGATCTCGAAGCCCCAGGTGGTGCGGTACAGGAACCACCAGACGAGCGCGGCCGTCAGCAGTGCCAGCAAGACGCCGCTATGGAGTTGCAACTGCGGGATGAGCATCGGCAGCCACGAGGTCTCCTGCAGGTAGGGTGTTTGCGCGGCTACGCTGCCCGGCTTTTTCATCGGCCCGCTGAGCATCCAGGCGACGAATTGCAGCGCGAGATAGTTCATCATGATCGTCGTGATGACTTCGTGCGCGCCGGTGCGGGCCTTGAGGAAGCCGGGGATGGCGCCCCAGATGAAGCCGCCGAGCAGCCCGGCGGCGATGGTCAGCGGAATGTGGATGATGGCGGGCAACTGGAAATTATAGCCGACAAAGGCGGCGAACAGCGCGCCCAGCGCCACCTGGCCCTCGGCGCCGATATTGAAGAGGCCGCATTTAAAGGCCAGCGCCACGGCCAGGCCGGCGAAAATATAGGGAGTGGACTTGATCAGGGTGCCGGCGAGGGCTTCCGGTGAGCCAAAGGCGCCCGCGAACAGCCCGCCATACGCGGCCAGGGCGGTGCCCAGGCTGCCGGTCGTCGCCCAGATGATCAGGCCGCCGATCACCAGCGAGGTGAAGATGGAGAGGGCGGGGACGAGGATTTCGCGGCCCACCCGGCGCGCCACGGCCGCGGGCGGGGCCGCCGGCGGCTGGGCCACCACCGTGGCCCCCGTGCGGGGGCTGTCGGTGGTTAATTGGGCATCATCAGGCACGGCACACCTATATTAGCGGGAGGGGCGCCATGGGCGACGCCCCTCCCGCACTAGCTGGTTGCAGGTATCGTTACGGCTTCGCCGGCGACACGCCGGTCTTCACCGCGCCGCTCGCCAGGTCCGCGGTCAGCTTCTCGATCTTGGCCTTCACATCGGCCGGGACCTTGGAGTCCAGGTCGTGATAGGGGGCCAGCCCGACCGGGCCGATGTTGTTGCCGCCCTTGAAGGAGCCGTCCGCCACCGTCTTGATGGTGTTGAACACGCCCTGGGTCAGCTTCTTCTCGGCGCTGGTCAGCAGCACCGGGTCGGCTTCGGGCACCGTGAAGTACTGGTCCACGTCCACGCCGATCGCCAGCACGCCCTTGTCCTTGCGCTCCAGGGCGGCGAACAGCGCGCCGTTCCCCGTCTGGCCGCCCGCGCCGAACAGGATGTCCGCGCCCTTGTCGATCATCGACAGGCCGGTGGTCTTGCCCCAGGGAGTATCGTTGAAGGTCTTGCTGATGTCAACGTCGCTGTGGTACACCACCTGGACGGTGATGTTGGGGTCGGTCGCCTTGGCGCCCGCGCGATAGCCTTCACCATAGCGCCACACCGGCGGCACAGTGTCGGTGCCGAGCACGGAACCGATGTTGTGCGTCTTGCTCATCATGGCGGCGAGGGCGCCGGCCAGATAGCCCGCCTTGTCCTCTTCAAAGACCACGCCGGCCAGATTCGGGAGCGCCGGATCCGGCTGGAACTGGTCCACGCCGATGAACTTGACGTCGGGATTGGCCTTGGCGGCCGCCGTGGTGGCGTCGGCCAGGGCGAAGCCGACTGTGACGATCACATCGTACTTATCCTGCACGAACTGGTCGATCAGCTTGCTGTAGTCCTTGGCGTCTTTCGGCTCCAGGTACTTGATCTCGGCGCCGAGGTCCTTCTCGGCCTGCTGCACGCCTTCATACGAGGCCTGGTTGAAGTTCTTGTCGTTGATCGAGCCCACGTCGGTGACGAGGCCGACCTTCAGCTTGGTGCCGGTGCCGCCCGCCGCGGTGGTGTTGGTGGGCGCCGCCATCGCTTCCGTGGCCGTGGCCGCGGGCGCCGTGGTGTTGGTGGCCGCCGCCGGCGCGGGGGTGTCCGTCGCCGCGGGCGCGGCGGGCGCCGTGGTGTTGGTGGGCGCGGCTGCCGGGACCGATGTGGCGGTCGGGGTCTCGCCCCCACAGGCCGATAGCAGCATGCTCATGGACAGCAGTGCGCTGGCCGCCAGCATGCCCCCGGACTTGAAGAACTTTTTCAAATCGCGTCTCCTCCTTATGTGATACATCAGGGGGGGCGAGCCGGGGCGCCGTTGCGCGGGGCCGCCCGCACCCATGCCAATCTCCCACGCCGGTCCGCCCGGCGAGGCATCCGCGCCCTGACGGATGCCAGGGTACGGCGCTATTATAACACAGCCCTGGGGCAGTGTCATTCGGTTTTCCTGAGCAATCTTGCCATCCTGGTCACAAGTTCACCGCGAAGGAACCCCCGCCGCGCAGGTGATTAAGGTGATTAATATAAGTGGGGTTCGCCGCGCGCTGCGCATCTTCGCGGTCTGTCATGCCGATACCAGGGGCCGGATGACGAGGTGGGAGTCACCTTTTTGCACCGCATCGCCCGGTCCCTCAAGGGACGGGCTACGGGAACCAAGGCCGCCTGCGCGGCCTGTCGCTCGATAGCCCCAGCCCGCGCAGGCTGGCTTCGTTGTGCTAGCCCGCCCGTTGACGGGCCGGGCGATCCCGCCTCACCCGGATGCAACATGCCAACACCCTCGCCGGCGGGGAACTTGCGGGAATTTGCTTGACGGGTCTGGGCTTTGGCTTTATACTGGCTTGCAGTGCGCGGGGCCACAACGTCGGGCCCGGCGACTCCCCAATCCGGAGGTAGCCTGTCGCCGGGCCAAACGGCGACACCGTGATTCATGTATAGCTTCCTACCACCAGGGACCATGCTCCATAACCGCTACCGCATCCTGCGCGTGCTGGGCGGCGGCGGCATGGGCGCCGTCTACCTGGCCGACGATACCCGCACCCCCGGCCTGCAAGTGGCCGTGAAAGAAATGCGCACCGAGTCCGAGGTGGCCGGCGCCGCGCCCTCGCCCGAGGTGGAGGAGGAGCGCAAGCAGGCCATCGACTCGTTTGTGCGCGAGGCCGAGATCCTCAAGCCGCTGGCGCACCCCAACCTGCCCTTCTTCAGCGACGCCTTCGAGGAGAACGGGCGCCCTTACCTGGTGATGGAGTTTGTGCCGGGCGAGTCGCTGGAAAAGAAGCTCGACCGGCTCAACGGCAAGCCGATGGGCGAGCGCGAGGCGCTGTACTACGGCATCCAGGTGGCGCGCGTGCTGCGCTATTTGCACAGCCAGAACCCGCCGATCATCTTCCGCGACGTGAAGCCGGCCAACGTCATGGTCATGCCCAATTACCAGGTCAAGCTGATCGACTTCGGCATCGCCCGCAAGTACAAGGTGGGCCAGCGCAAGGACACGGTGTCGATGGGCACGGCGGCCTACGCGCCGTTCGAGCAGTTCGGCAAGGGGCAGACCGACGGCCGCTCGGATATTTACTCGCTGGCGGCCACGCTGTTCCACCTGCTGACCGGGCGCCCGCCCACCCCGGCGACCACGCCGCCCAGCCTGCGCGACCTCAACCCGCTGGTCAGCACCGACACCGAGAAGCTGATCATCCAGGCCATGGACCGGGATATGAGCAAGCGCCCGCAGAGCGCCCGCGATTTCGAGCAGGCGCTGCGCCAGTGCTACGGCATCCCGTTCAAGGAGCCGGAGCCGCTGCCGGAGCCGCATCCCGTTGGGAGCAGCGCCCCGGTCGCGCCCGTTGCGCCGGTACCGCCGGTGGTTGTCTCGCCGCCGGCCCGGCCCCCGGTGGCCGTAACGCCCGCGGCGCAGCCGTCCACCACGCCGCCGGCCATCGTGATTTCGACGCCCGGCCCAGCGCCCGCCGCCCCGGCCCCCGCGCCGATGGCGAACCGGCCGCCCGCCGTGGTCACAGCGCCCCCTATCGCGGCGCCGGTCGCGCCGGTCACGCCGGTGGCCCCGCCGCCCGCGCCCGCCGCGCCGGGCCATGGGACGGCCTGCCACAATTGCGGCTATATCAACAAACTGGGCGCGCGCTTTTGCGGGAACTGCGGCGCCAGCCTGGCCGGGCGGCCCCCCGCGCGCATCCAGGTGCTGGGGCCGCGCGGGGTGCTCTGGGAACGCCGCATCGCCCCCGACGAGAACCCCTTCGTGATCGGGCGGCGCAGCCTGTCGCGGCAAATCTTCCCGCATATCGACCTGACCTACAGCGATCCGTCGGCCTATGTCTCGCGCCGGCACACACAAATCATCGCCGATGCCCAGGGCTACAGCCTGGAAGACCTGGGGTCGGAGAACGGCACGTATCTCAACAGCACCCGCCTGCCGGCGAACCAGCCCGTCTTGCTGCACAACGGCGATATCATCCAGGTGGGCAAGGTGCAGATGCAATTTGCCGTTGGGTAAGTGCCCGGCGGCTTAGAGGAGGCTCCACGCAGAATGACCCCGGTTTCCCGCATGAGGGTGCGCAACATTTCGCCATCCCGGCTGCTGCTCGTGGCCGCCATGATCGCGGCCCTGGCGCTGGCCCTGGCCGCCGGCCTGACCCGGCCCGAGCCGCCGGTCCCGGCCCAGCCCGCCACGACTCCCCCCGCCGGCACGCAACTGCCGGGCGCGGTCGCCACGGCGCCCGCCGCCGTCGCCACGGGCGGCGCCCTGCCGGTGCCCAGCGGCGTCCCCGCCGGCCGGCCCGTGAACAGCAGCGACGTGCCGGGCGCGACGAACGCCAACAGCGCCGGGTCGCTCATCCCCTGGCTGGTCGGGGCCGTGGTCCTGCTGGGGCTGATCGGCGTGGCCGTGTTTGCCCTGCGCCGCGGCGCCACCACGCCCGCCGCGCCGGTCCTGGCCGGCGACGGCGAGGCCGTCACCACGGTCGATACCACGCGCCCCACGGCGCTCGCCCCCACCGGCGCCGCGGCCAGGGGCGCCACCACGCCGCTGACCCAGGTGCGCTGCCCCAACTGCGACGCCCTGAACCCCGCCGACCGGCGCTTCTGTGACGAGTGCGGCCAG
>CBJNAR010000208.1:0-6370 GCA_966434075.1 uncultured bacterium | reverse complement strand
CTCGCGGCGGTCGGCGGCGGCTTCGAGAAGAGCGAGGGTGGCGGTGAGCTCGTAGTCGACGATGTCGCGGAGGGTCCACTTGCCGCCGAGCCATGGGCGTGGGTACTCGGTGCGGGGTGTGATGTCGCGGGGCGCGGGCAGGGGCGCAACTGCCGTCCAGGTATCGGTAGCGGGTGTGTATTTATACGCGTCGGCTACCACCTCAGTGGGACTCGCCCCTGCTCCGCCGAAGCTATAGAAGCTATCGCCCAGCGCGGCTCCTGCTGCTGCGTAAACGGCCGTTGGATACGGCGCCCGCACGGTCCATTCGCCTATCTGGCAGGGCAACGGCGTCACCGTCGCTAACGGTGGATTGGTCGGCGTCGCGGTGACTCTCGCTGTCACCGTAGGCGAAGCAGTCGCAGTCGCCATAGCCGTTACTGTAGGAGAAGCGGTCGCGGTGGCCGTGGGCGGAGTACCCGTCACTGTGGGCGTCGGCGGGCACGCCACCTCACGATACTCCTGCGTCTCCGCGTGCCAGGTGTGCCAGTTCAAGCTGAAATCGAAGCCGCCCACGACATAAAACGCGTCCCCGGTGCTGCCGCCGCTGGCATGATCAGCGCGCACGAGTGGGAACGGCAACAGGGTCCAGGTGTCCGCGTCGGGATCCCAGGCTACGGCGAACCCCGGCCCGGCCAGAATCCAGCGCCCATTCAGTATCCCATTGACGGTATCGGTGATCGCACCGGGCAGATCGGCAATCGCCGCATCATCCCAGGTGTTACCGGCCGGATCGTAGCGATAGGTTTTCGGCGTACCAATTCCGGATGCGTCTACGCCCCCGGCGGTATATATGTACCCATTTCGCACAGTGGCCGAGATATGACCCCTGATGAGCGGGTAGGATGCCGCCGGCACCCAGGTATCGGTAGCGATCGTATAGACATCCACCGTGTCGGTCTGTCCGCCGGAACAATCGCCGTTGCGCACCGTGCAGCCCCCGATGCGGTAGATCTTACCGTTCAAGTAGACGAGGGCCGCCCCACCCACGTTCAACGTAGCCGGAGCCAGTGCCGCATACGTGTTCTGCGCCGGGTCATAGCGCCAGAAGGTATTCGTAGGACCCTGTGTCCCCCATCCACCGAGGATATAAATGTAGGTGCCGTCGCTAACGGCGGAGGCGACGACGCGCGGCGCCGGGAGTGGTGCGAGCGGCGTCCAGGTATCGGCGCCGGGTGTGTATTTATAGGTATCAGTCAGGACCGCGATTCCATCTGTGCTCGTCCCGCCGAAGTTATAGAGGATGCCGTCCTTTATAACCCCCGCGGCTCCGGCAACCGCCGTCGGATAGGGCGTGCGCAGGGTCCAGGCGCCCACTCCGCAGGGCAAGGGCGTCTGGGTTGCCGTGGGCGAACTCGCCGGTGTCACGGTAGGCGAAGCGGTCGCCGTCGCGGTGGCAGTGGGCGGCGTGCCGGTGACGGTCGGCGTGGGCACGCAGGTTGGCTCCTGGTACTCCTGCGTATCCGCCTGCCAGGTGAAATTAGGATCTATGCCCCCGACGACATAAAACGCCTGCCCGGTGCTGCCGCCGCTTGCCCAATCGTGGGCGAGGGGTGGGAAGGGCAGGAGGGTCCAGGTGTCCGCATCAGGATCCCAGGCCACGGCGTAGCCGCTGTTGGTACCCGCCCCGGCCAGAATCCAGCGCCCGTTCAGCATCCCGCTGACGACATCATTGATCGCGCCCGGCAAATCGGCAATCGCCGCGTCATCCCAGGTATTAGTGGCGGGATCATAGCGGTAGGTCTTGGATGAGCCGCCATTGGTAGAAATCGTTAAGATACCCCCGGCGGTATACACATACCCGTCCAACACGGTCGCCGCGATGAAACCCAGTGAACTGGGGTACGGGGCGGCGGGCGTCCAGGTGCCGGTGGCAATCGTATAGACATCCACGGTGTCGGTTGCAGCCCCACGACAAGGATTGCCCGACTCAGTACAGCCGCCGATACGGTAAATCTTGCCGTTCAAATAGGCCAGCGCCGGGCCGTTCACACCGACCGTTGCGGGAGCCAGTGCCAGGTAGGTGTCCTGCACAGGGTCATAGCGCCAAAAGGTGTTAGTGGCGCCGTTAGCGGTTCCCCCACCCAGAATATAGATATAGGTGCCGTCGCCGACTGCGCCTGCGCTATAGCGGGGCACGGGCAGGGGCGCAATCGCCGTCCAGGTGTTGGTGGCCGGGGTGTATTTATAGCTGTCGGTCAGCACGGTGGTACCATCACCACCAACGCCGCCGAAGTTATAGAGAATGCCATCCTGCGCGACCCCCGCCGCCCCGGCAATGGCCGTGGGATAAGGTGCGCGGAGATTCCATGCGCCCACCTCGCAGGGCACGGGCGTCGCGGTCGCCGTGCTGGTCGGGGTCGTCATGACGGGGGTGGTGGTCGTGAGCGGGGCCCGCGCGTCCAGGGCGCCGGGCGGCGCATGGGACGCCGCGAGGGTCGGGGCACCGGCCTGGGCATGGGCGGAGGTTTGCGGCGATCCGCTCACCAGGAGTACGACGAACAGGACGAGGCCGATCACGGCGGCGAGACCAAAACGCGGTTGCATATACTCTCCCTGGAAAGCGACAGGGGTGCCCATCTGCTCCCGGTGACGTGCCGGAGGAAGCAACGGAGAGCGCGCCCGGTCCGATCCCGCGGGGCCGGCACGATACCCGCACAGGATGTTCGGAGAAACACTGCTGATTATAGCAGAAAACTCGCGCCCTGTACAGACAGGTGCTAGACGGAGGGCGAATTTCGTTTCCCGCCTGGAAGAATCCCGTTCCACTATATGAGCGGGCGCTTGTACCGGGAGCCGCGCCACCCGGCGTTGCAGCCCGGCACGGCTGCCGGGCTTGACAAGCAGGCCGCGTTTGCGGGACAATGGGATCTACCTGAGCGTTGTGGCTCGGCATAACTTCGCATCAGCAACGTGGCCGCGGGCGGCCAGGAGGATAACGGCAATGACAACCACGCTGGATCGCGCACCGGTGACGGTGGAGGTTCACCCGCGCAACCCCGGCACTCCGCTGGACCTGGGCGCCGTGCAGGCGGTGCGTGTGAACCGCAGCGCCGTCGAGCGCCGGGCGGCGACGATGGGCACGCGCCGCACCGTGAAGAAGAACTGGCAGGCGGCCTGGCTGCTGCGCGCCATCACCTGCATCGACCTGACCACGCTGGCCGGCGACGACACGCCGGGCACCGTGCGCCGGCTCTGCGCCAAGGCCCGCCAGCCCGTACGCCAGGATGTGCTGGAGGCCCTCGGCGTGGGCAACCTGCATCTCACCGTCGGCGCGGTCTGCGTCTATCACAACCTGGTGCCGGTGGCCGTGGAGGCGCTGGCCGGGTCCGGCATCCCGGTGGCCGCCGTGTCCACCGGCTTCCCCGCCGGGCAGACCCCGCTGCACTTGAAGATCGAGGAGATCAAGGAGTCGGTCGCGGCGGGCGCGAAAGAGATCGATATTGTGATCTCCCGCGCCCATGTGCTGACCGGCAACTGGAGCGCGCTCTACGACGAGGTGGCCGCCTTCCGCGAAGCCTGCGGCCCGGCGCACATGAAGACGATCCTCGCCACCGGCGAACTGGCGACGCTGCGCCAGGTGGGCCAGGCCAGCCTGGTCTGCATGCAGGCGGGCGCCGACTTCATCAAGACCTCCACCGGCAAGGAGTCGGTCAACGCCGTGCTGCCTGTGGGCCTGGTCATGGTGCGGGCCATCCGCGACTATTTCGAGCAGACGGGCCACCGGGTGGGCTTCAAGCCCGCCGGAGGCATCCGCACGGCCAAGGAGTCGCTCGAATGGCTGATCCTGATGAAGGAAGAGCTGGGCGACGCGTGGCTGCGCCCGGCCCTGTTCCGCCTGGGCGCCAGCAGCCTGCTGGGCGACATCGAGCGCCAACTGTCGCACCACGTCACCGGCCACTACGCGGCAGCGCACCACAACCCGCTGGCGTAGCAGTGAGTTCGCTGCCGGGACGGATCGGTCTGAAACCGGCCCGCCCAGCGGGATGGAGTGCATGAATATGGCCGCCAAGAATACGAGCACAGACATCAACGAACTGCTGCACGCGAAGCGCGAGGATATCTTGCGCACGGCGGCACGGCACGGGGCGTCTAATGTGCGCGTGTTTGGCTCTGTTGCCCGCGGCGAAGCCGGGCCAAGCAGCGACATCGACTTCGTGGTGGAACTGGCGCCGGATCGTAGCCTGCTCGATCAAGTGGCCCTGCTTCAGGACCTGGAGGATCTGCTCGGGCGTCGGGTGGACGTGGTAGAACCCGAAGGCTTGCACTGGTACATCCGCGACCGGGTACTCAAAGAGGCCGTGCCGCTGTGAGCGCGTTTATAAGCTAACTGCACTACGTGGGAGATCAAACTATGAGCCTCACTATTGAAACAGAACCTGTGCCATTGGCAATCAACCAGCAGGGAGTCGTGCGGGTGGGCGGAACACGCGTCACGCTCGACACGGTCGTCGCCGCGTTTGAGGAAGGCGCAACGGCGGAGGAAATCGTTCTACAATATCCCGTGCTCAAGCTGTCCGATGTCTATTTGGTAATTGGCTATTATCTACGGCACCGAGCTGAAGTCGAAGCTTATTTACAACAGCAGCAAGAACTGGCAGATCGCATATACGAAGAGAATAAGAAACGTCTTGATCCCGACGGGTTACGGGATCGTCTGCTGGCTCGCCGTGCCGAACGCAAGGTCTGAGCAATGCTCAGGCTAGCAGCCGACGAAAACTTTAATAATATCATCCTTCGGGGTGCGCGCAGACGTAATCCTGGAATTGATATCGTCAGAGTTCAAGATGTGGGTCCTGTTGGGGCTGACGATCCGACAGTGCTAGAGTGGGCGGCGCAAGAAGGACGTATATTGCTGACACATGACTCATCGACGCTTATAGGGTTTGCCTACGCACGAGTTGCGTCTGGACAGCCAATGCCAGGTGTGTTAGCGGTAAAGCGTACTGTTCCAATTACCATTGCTATTGAAGACATCTTGCTGATAGCGGAATGTGGCGAAGCAAATGAGTGGGAAGGGCTAGTACGTTACCTGCCCTTATGAGTACAAAACGAGGAGGCATCCATGCCTGCAATCGCGGAGATTTTTGAGACGATGGAGTATGGCCCGGCGCCCGAGGCTCCCGACCCGGCGCTGGCCTGGCTCGACGCACGCGGGCGCGAACTGAAGCTGTTCATCAACGGCGAGTGGGTGGCGCCGCAGAGCGGGCAGTATATCGAGACGATCAGCCCGGCCACCAATAAGCCGCTGACCCGCGTGGCCGCCGCCGGGCCCGCCGACGTGGATGCCGCCGTGGCGGCGGCGCGCGCCGCCTTCCCCGGCTGGAGCGGCCTGTCGGGCCACGCCCGCGCCCGCTATCTGTACGCCCTCGCCCGGCACATCCAGAAGCACTCACGCCTGCTGGCCGTGCTCGAAGCGCTCGACAATGGCAAGCCGATCCGCGAGACGCGCGACCTCGACATCCCGCTGGTGGCCCGCCACTTCTACTACCACGCGGGCTGGGCGCAACTCATGGAAACCGAGTTGCGCGACTACCGGCCGCTCGGCGTCGTCGGCCAGATAATCCCCTGGAACTTCCCCTTGCTCATGCTGGCCTGGAAGATCGCCCCGGCGCTGGCGATGGGCAACACGGTGGTGCTCAAGCCCGCCAAGTTCACCCCGCTGAGTGCGCTGGCCTTCGCCCAGATCGTGGAAGAGGTGGGGTTGCCGCCGGGCGTGGTCAACATCCTGACCGGCGAGGCGGGCCAGGTGGGCGAGGCGCTGGTCAGCCACCCCGACGTGGACAAGATCGCCTTCACCGGCTCGACCGATGTCGGGCGCAACCTACGCCGGGCCACGGCGGGCAGCGGCAAGCGCCTGTCGCTGGAGTTGGGCGGCAAGTCGCCGTTCGTGGTCTTCGACGACGCCGACCTGGACAGTGTGGTCGAGGGCGTGGTCGACGCCATCTGGTTCAACCAGGGCCAGGTCTGCTGCGCGGGGTCGCGCCTGCTGGTGCAGGAGAATGTCGCCGAACGCCTCTACGCCCGGCTGCGCGCGCGCATGGAAAAGCTGCGCGTCGGCGACTCGCTGGACAAGGCCGTGGACATCGGGGCCATCGCCGGGCCGGTGCAGTTGGAGACGGTGCGCCGGTTCGTGGACCAGGGCGTGGCCGAGGGCGCGACGCTCTGGCAGCCGTCGTGGGCCTGCCCGACCGAGGGCTGCTATTACCCGCCCACCCTGTTCACCAACGTGGCCCCGGCGGCCAACATCGCCCAGGCCGAGATCTTCGGCCCGGTGCTGGTCGCCATGACCTTCCGCTCGCCCAGCGAAGCCGTGGCCCTGGCGAACAAC
>CBJNAR010000207.1:0-6373 GCA_966434075.1 uncultured bacterium | reverse complement strand
CTGAGTTCGGTAACCCGGCTATCCAGCAACTGGACCCGTGGCTTTGCGCCCCCACTTCGCAATGGGTTTGCCGTTTCGTTCAGCGTTGTTAAGTCTGGGCCACCCTACCAGGGGGGCTTAATGCAAGTTCCAGCACGCTTGTGGGCGGTGAACGCGCTAACGACCAGTGAGGGCTGCGCGACCGACGCGCAGCGACACCCAGAAGGTGGTGGAACTTGCACTAGTAACAGTATACGCGACGAACCTTACACTTCCGCTTACCGCGCTGGTTACAAATTCGTAATTTCTTATGCGCCGAGTACTGCACACTGCGGACGCGGTACCATGCAACTCATACAAGCCGGATATGAAGGTGGAGCCGGCGCGCCAGGGCGGGCCGCCCGCGATGCAGTGCTCAGCATGGGCGCGGTGCTACATGATCGGGATGGGCGCGACGCCGGGATCGGGGGGCGCGGCCTCCACAGGAACCGGCGCCGGCGGCGACTCGACGGGCGCCGCCACCCGTTCCGCGATGCTGCGCAGGAAAGCGTCGACCACGGTGCCGTCCCACTGCTGCCAGCGCCCGGCGCGGAGAATGTCGAGCGCCTGCTCAGCGGGGATCCCCTGGCGGTAGGGGCGGTCGCTGGTCATGGCGTCGAAGCTGTCGGCCACGGCGACCACGCGCGCCCCGAGCGGAATTTCGGTGCCGCGCAGCCGATCCGGGTAGCCCTGCCCGTCCCAGCGCTCGTGATGGTGGCGGACGACGGCCACGCCCCGCGTAAAGTTGGCATACCGCTGCAGCAACTCGGCGCCCCGCGCGGCGTGGGTTTCCATGATCGCCCGTTCCTCCGGGGTCAGCGGGCCGGTCTTGTGCAACACCGCGTCGGGCACGCCGATCTTGCCGATGTCATGGAGCCGCGCCGCCGTCAAGATCAGATCGGCGTCCGGGCCTTCCATGGGCAACTCGCGCAAGATACCCGCACACAAACCGGTGACGCGGCGCGAATGGCCGCCGGTGTAGCGGTCGCGCAGATCGACCGTGTCGGCCAGGCTTTCGAGCATCTGGCGCGTGCCGTCGCTCATCTCGCGGACACTTTTGAACGCCTGCCGCACCAGCATCGTCGGGAGCAGGAGGAAGAGCAGGCTCAGCGGCTGCTGGACCATGGCGACGGCGCCCAGGATGCCGATCAGATACTGAGCGCCTTCGACCGTCCCCGCCTGCCGCCAGTACTCGCGGATGATCTGGACCGGGCCTTCCCCGGTGATCGGCGCGAGTTGCAACGGCACGGTCAGGCTCTCCAACGCCCCCAAGACGAGCGCGGCGGGCACCAGCGTCAGCAGGCCCCAGGCACTGATCGGGAAGGCCAGGGGCAGAAGCGCGGTCAGCAGCACGGCGACTATGATGCGCCCGGTCTGGGTGATAATATCGCTTGGATAGGTGCCGCGTTGTGCCCGCACCGACACCTCGGCGCCGAGCACCGCCACCCCGGCGACCGTGGCGGCCAGCGCGGGCGGCAGGAGCACGGCCAGCAGGTAGATGGGCACGCTGGACGGCGCGATCTTCAACCGGTAATGGACGTGGATCGGGAACTGATAGGCCAGGAGCACCCCGCCCCCCAACCCCAGAATGGTAACCAACAGGGCTCCCGCATTCTCGGGGGCCAGGGCGGGCGGGAAACGGACCCAGGCGGCGGCCAGGGCAAGCAGCGCGGTGCAGCCCGTCACGATGCTGACGAGCGGCTGCTTGAAGATCGGTTGTGAAACGGCCGCCATTACGAAACTCCTTATGGGGACAGCACGGCGCGACGATAACAAAGCCGGCAACCGGGCGGATCGACTGCCGGATCCGGGCCGGGGGCACTGCCACGGCGGTGTGATCCGCGCGCCAAGTGCGGGGAGCGGCAGCCGGCCGGGCTGAATCACGCCGGGCACCCGCGCCGGCAGGCCGCGGGGCGGCCTGCCGGCCAGGTTACTGGCTTACCGTCACTTCGGTCCCAATAGGCATGTTCGCGGTCCCGTTGGTCGAGTCGGACCCGACGGCGCCCCCCGCCTGGACGGTGATGGAAGTGTTAGCGGTGACGGCGACGTTACCGCCGGTGCGAACCACCGTCTGGGCGTTATAATGTTTCGCCGGTTGATCGGCGTAGAAATAGAACACTTCCTTGATGCCCAGGCCGCCCGCAGTGTGGACGATACTGGTCACGGTGAGCCCCGCGGGCGCGTGTAGGGTGTAGGTGACCTGGTGCACCTTGGACAGCTCGGTGCCGATGTTGGCGCTCAGCGTGACTTTGTGGCCGTCGGAAAGCCAGACGATGGGATCGGTCCGGCAGACACTGGCCGCGGCCTGCGCGCCAGGGGCCGCCAGCAGGGCGATGAGCAGGAACAGGACAGCGGCGGCGCCTCCCCGCAGCCGGATGTGTTTATCGGTGGACATAGGCTGCCACTCCTTAGTGCGGCGTTAGAATGCGCAACGGACCCTGTTGCGTGCAATCACGCAAGCAACGCGGAATCCGCGCCGGCTCCAGGCGCGGACATATTCCCGGTGGAGCGCCGGCGAGCGCCCGGATTCGTGTGTTCCTGAGCCGGATGGAGGCGCAGAAAACCCGTCTCTTCTCTGTGGAAAGCCGGGTTGCGAAGGAGAGGTTACCGCTGGAATGAGTTCGGTAACCCGGCTATCCAGCAACTGGACCCGTGGCTTTGCGTCCTCACCTCGCGATGAGTTTGCCGTTTCGCTCCGCACGCCGGCCTGCCCAAGCCTGGTAGAGCCCGCGTGGTTTCATTATAGATGATGAACCTTACACGCCAGCTTACCGAGTTGGTTACAGTTTCATAACAATGCGGCTGGATAAAGAAATATATCGCGCGAGGCTGCCGCCCGGCCCGCTCAACTGCGCCCTCGCCACCGCGCGGGGTGGTAGTGTATAATAAGGCGCCCCGCCGCCCCGCGCCGGGCCGGATAGCCTTGCCGGATGGAATTGTGATGGACGAAACCGACAGCCCCAGCCCCGAACCCCGCCGCGACGACGAAGGCATCGCGGAACTAGCTCGCGCCATCGAAGCCGTGCTGTTTGCCGCGCCCGAACCCCAGGCGCTCGATGCGCTGCGCAAGGGCCTGGGCGCGTCGGCGACGCGGCTCGATGCCGCGCTGGATCACCTGGCCGCCGATCTGCGCGCCGGGCGCCGTGGCATCCGCCTGCAGCGGCTGACCAACCAGGTCCAACTGGTGACGGCGCCGGAGATGGGCCCGGAACTGGAGCGCTACTTCGGCTACGAGGCGGGCACGCGACTGTCTGCCGCCGCCCTGGAGACCCTCGCCATCATCGCCTATCGCCAGCCGGTGACGCGGGCCCAGGTCGAGCAATTGCGCGGCGTCGATTGTAGCGGCGTGATCAACACCCTGTTGAATCGCGGCCTGATCGCCGAGAGCGGACGACTGGATACCGCCGGGCACCCCATCCTCTTCAGCACCACGCTGGCCTTCCTGCGCCACTTCGGTCTCGGCAGCCTGAGCGATCTGCCGCCCCTCCCCGCCGAGCAGATGCCGCAGGAACCGGCCGGGTAGCGGGCCGCCCGCCGCGCCGCAACGGCGCACCCGTCACACGCCGCCCACCATGCCCAGCGCCCCGGCGTGCTCGACGGCCTCGTGCTCCAGCACGGTAATCCACAGATTCCAGCCCATCGTGATATTGCGGATGCGGGTGCCGTCTTCCAGCCGCTTGCGGAAGGGTTCGGTCGCTTCCAGGCGTGCCGCCGACAGCAAGCGCGGCTCGGTGAAGAGCGCATGCAGCGTGGTGGCCGTCTCCAGCGCCAGCGCCTGGATGCGGGCCCAGGGCCACGAGGCGTGCCGGGCCGCCTGGTAGGCGTTGAAGGCATCAATGTTCTCGAACGTGGGCGCCGTGCCGTCGGGCTCATAGTAGCCCGCGACGCTCGTCACCATGCGTGGGTGGGTCAGCCCGGCCAGCATATCGCCCGCGCCCAGGATCGCGAAGCGCTCCCACTCGGCGATGTGGCCGACCACCTGGGCCAGGGTGCGTGGGTCCGCCCCGCCGGCCACGATCTGCCTGGCCTGCTCGTCCGTCAGCGCTTCGACCGCCGCCCGGTACTCGGTGACGATGTTCGTGTGCAGCACGGCCATACGCTCGTGGCGCTCCTCCGGGGGCAGCGCCATGATCTC
The DNA here is from genome assembly GCA_966434075.1 of uncultured bacterium. Taxonomy (GTDB): domain Bacteria; phylum Chloroflexota; class Chloroflexia; order QHBQ01; family JAICKM01; genus JAICKM01. The sequence goes on along the minus strand of CBJNAR010000207.1, from coordinate 2,220 downwards.
CACCATCTGCGCGGAAAACTGATCGGCTTTCACAATTGTCTCCTTCGCTGTCTGTTGGCAAAGAGCCGGGTTGTTATGTCAAGGAAGCAGCACAGTAAGCCACAACCAAGGCCGGTTGCAAACCGGCCCCTACAAGTACCCGTCGCAGGGTAGAGACGAGGCAAAAACAAAGCCACCAGCCGGGGCAAGTGGCTTTGTTCTGATTCAAGGCCGGCTCGGGCCGGTACGCGCCGGCTAAACGGCGCCTGCGGCCACGGTGGGCACGGGCTGGGACTCGGCGGCTGCGCCGTGCGGGCGGTGGGTGCGCAACTCGTGGACGATGCGCTCCAGGGTATCGAGGGTGTAGTCGATCTCGGCTTCCGTATTCTCCGCGCCGAGGGTCAGGCGGAGGGAACCGTGAGCCAGGTCGAGCGGCGTGCCGATAGCGGTCAGCACATGGCTGGGCTGGGTGGACCCGGCGTTACAGGCCGAGCCGCTGGAGGCACAGATGCCGGCCAGGTCCAGCATGAGCAGGAGATCTTCGCCGCTACAGCCCGCGAAGCAGAAGGCGGCGTTGTTCGGCAGGCGCTCCGTCGGGTGGCCCTGCAGATGGGCGTCGGGGATGCGCGCCTGGATGCCGGCGATCAGCCGGTCGCGCAGGGCCGTGACATGGGCCACCTCTTGCTCGCGCGTGGCGTGGGCGCGGGTGAGCGCGGCGGCCAGGCCGACGATGCCCGGTACGTTCTCGGTGCCCGCGCGCAGGCTGTGCTCCTGCCCCCCCCCGTGCAGAATGGGGAAGATCTTCGTCCCGGTCCGCACGTAGAGCACGCCGACGCCCTTGGGGCCGTAGAACTTGTGCGCCGAGAGCGAGAGCAGGTCTACATTGAGGTCGGCCACGCGCATGGGCAGCGCGCCGCCCGCCTGGACCGCGTCGGTATGGAACAGGATGCCGTGCCGCCGGGCCAGCGCACCGATCTCGGCAATCGGCTGGATCGTGCCGATCTCGTTGTTGGCGTACATGACGGTGATCAGGCAGGTGTCGGGGCGGATGGCGCGCTCGATATCGGCCACGCTGACGCGCCCGGTGCTGTCCACCGGCACCTGGGTGACGGCGAAGCCCTGCGTCTCCAGAAAGTCAAGCGTGTGGCCGATGGCGTGGTGCTCGATGGGGATCGAGATGATGTGCGAGGTGGCGTGGCCGGCCATGCGGTGGGCGTAGGCGGCGCCCTTCAGCGCCAGGTTATCGGCCTCGCTGCCACCGCCGGTGAACACGATCTCGCGCGGGCGGCAGCCCAGCACCCCGGCCACGGCGCGCCGCGCCGACTCCAGCCCCTGGTTGGCGGCCCGCCCGCGATGGTGCACGCTCGACGGATTGCCCGCCCGCGCGGTAAAGAAGGGCAGCATGGCCTGCACGACGTCGGGGTGGACCGGCGTGGTCGCCGCATGATCGAGATAAATATCGGGCACGGCGTCCTTGCCGGCCCCCGGCCCCTGTACTACCGTCTCCATAAATGCTATCTAAGCTCCTTTGATTAAGATAGCGCGATCTACACCATGGCAGCATAAACCGCAAGCTTCCAGGTTTCCAACCCATTCCCCGTATTATACCACAGGCGCAGGCGGCAGGCAGTTGGCGAGTCCGCGGTGCTGCGTAGGGAATAGGCGCTTGCCGCCCGCGTTACCGATTGACGAGGCAGACGTAGAGGGATTGCATGCCGCTGGTGCCCTTGATGGTGGTGGGCATGAGCGGGCGGAAGGTGATGGGGTAGCGCGGGCCGGCGGCGGGGTGGGCCAGCAGGTAGGTTTCGGCCAGCAGCTTGAGTTCGGCGGTGGCCCAGACCTGGCCGGTCGGGGTGAGGTCGGTGACGCGGCTGGCGAGATTGACCACGCTGCCGATGGCGGTGTAGTCGGTGCGGTGGGTCGAGCCGATGCTGCCGACGATGGCCTTGCCCGACGCCAGCCCGATGCCCATGCCGATGTCGCGACCCAGGCGGGCGTGCCATTCGGCTTGCAGGGGTTGGAAGGCCTCCTGCATCGCCAGCGCGGCGGTGATGGCCCGCGCCGCCTCGTCGCCCCGGCGCTGGGGCACGCCGAAGAGGGCCATGATGCCGTCGCCCAGGAACTTGTCGACCATGCCGTCGTAGGCCACGATCACGTCGGTCATGTGCGAGAAATAGGGGTTGAGCACCTCGTTGACCAGCTCCTGCGGACTCAGCCCTTCGCTCAGGGCGGTGAAGCCGC
>CBJNAR010000206.1:0-6378 GCA_966434075.1 uncultured bacterium | reverse complement strand
GGGCGCGATCGCGCTGACGGGCCTCTACCCGCCGGGGTCGACGTTCAAGACCGTAACCCTGGCCGCCGCGCTGGACATGGGCAAGGTCCAACCCACCACCGTGTTCACCGACACGGGGCGGATCAAGGTCGAGGCCGGGAACTACTTCCACGTCGATTGTTCGACCTGCCGGCCCGCCGGCCACCCCAGCGACCTGTTCACGCTGATGGAAGGCTACCAGTGGTCGCTGAACGTCGTCTTCGCCGAACTGGCGACACGCTACCTGGGCACCGACCCGCTGGTGCGCTACGCGCAGGGCTTCGGCTTTGGGCGCGACTATAACGAGAATAACCCCATGCTGGCGATCCCGGTCGCCGCCAGCCGCCTGGGCGATCCCGACTTCCTCAAGACGCCCAACGGCATCGCCGCCACCAGCTACGGCCAGGGCCAGGTGCAGGCCACCCCGTTCGAGATGGCGATGGTGGCGGCCACCGTCGGCCACGGCGGCGAGTTGCCGGAGCCCTATCTCGTCAGCAAGGTCGTCAATCCCAAGGGCGACACCGTGGAGCAGACCCGCCCCGGCACGCTGGGCCGCGCCGTCTCCCCGGCCACGGACGCGGTGCTCACGCAGATGATGATTACGTCGGTGCAAAAGGGGTGGGCGAACGGCGCGGCCATTCCCGGCTACACAGTCGGCGGCAAGACGGGCACCGCCGAAACGGGCCGCGGCACCTCGCACGCCTGGTTCATCGGCTTCGCGGGCAAAGACCCGGCTCACCCGCAATATGCCGTGGCCGCTATGGTCGAGGAAGGCGGCGAGGGCAGCCGGGTCGCCGTGCCCATCGGGCGGGCGGCGCTGGTCGCGGCGCTGCAGCAAAAGTAGGCACCCAAAAAGGGCCTCGCCCCGACTTTGCAGCCGGGGCGAGAACCTGGGAGGGAGAGCGCCGGTGGAGGACCCGGCAGGGAATATACAGTTGGTATCCCCCAGCGTGGGGGTGCTTGCTTCTTCTTAGATAACTACGCCGCCGCCGATTTGTTACTCCCCGATCCGGCCACCCACCGGCAATTTGTCCACCGAATCTCGCTACACCCCTTTCGCGCAAGCGTTATAATAAGGCATGAAGACCAGAGCAAGGCTGCCAAAGGCCCCACCCGACACCCGGCGCATCCTCGCCATCAGCGATATCGTCGAACCCCAGCTTTACAACTCGCGGGTCGCCGAATGGATGGGGCCGATCGATATGATCATCAGTTGTGGCGATCTGCCCGTGAGCTACCTCGAATTCCTCATGTCTACTCTGAACGCGCCGTGCTATCATGTAATCGGCAACCATTGCTTCGCGCCGCATGGCCCGTCACGTAGCGACAGGTGCTCGCCCGATGCCTATCCGGGCATCACCGACCTGCACATGCGCACCGTGGACGCCGACGGGCTGCTGCTGGCCGGGATCGAGGGCAGCCCCTGGTACAACGGCGGCCCGCACCAGTACAGCGAGCAGCAGGTGGCCTGGGGGTTACGCCGCCTGGTGCCGCGCCTGTTGATCAATTATCTGCGCACCGGGCGCTACCTGGATATCCTGGTGACGCATGCCCCGCCGCGCGGCATCCACGACGACACCGACGTGACTCATCGCGGCTTCAGCAGCTTTCTCTGGTTTATCCACACGTTCCGGCCGGCCTATCTGCTCCATGGGCATACCCATCGCTATATCAACACGTTACCGTTTCGGACCCGCTTCGACCACACTACCATTGTGAACACCTACGGCCACCGGATTCTGGATCTCCCACGCGATCCGGTGCGGCTCCACAGCGGGGAAGATGTTGATGGACGTTAGCAACAACTACTTAAATAACACGGCCCGCGACGACTTTGAACGCGCCCGGCGCAAAGCCTTCATGGACGAGATCAAGGCTTTCCTGCGCCGCCGGCCCAACGATCTCATGTCGTTTGAAGAGGTGCAACGGGCGCTGCCCATCCAGGGGCAGATTTACCGCGGGATCCAGCAGGTGCCCGTGGCCGACATCATGGGCAGTGTCGACCGCTATCAGGATTTCAACCGCAACTTCCTGCCGGTGCAAACCCATACCCGCCCCCGCTGGGAGGCTATCGACCGGGCCACGCTTGCCCAGGAGATATTGCCCCCGGTGCAACTGTACCGGGTCGGCGACATCTATTTCGTCAAAGACGGCAACCACCGCGTCTCCGTTGCCCGCGAACGGGGGCAGGAAATGATCGACGCCGAGGTCATCGAATGGCCGACGAACGTGCCGATCACCTCGCATAACGACGCCCGCGACCTGCTGCGCCTGGGCGAGTACGCGCGCTTCCTCGAAGAGACCCGCCTTGACCGGCTGCGCCCCGGTATGCATATCGAGTTCACCACCCTGGGACGCTATGATGTATTGTTGGAACACATCTCCGCCCATCGCTGGTATATGGGCGTAGACCAGCAGCGGGAGATCTCCTGGGAAGAGGCGGTGCTCGACTGGTATGACCATGTCTACAACCCGCTGATCCAGGTTATCGAAGAGACGGGCATCTTGAAAGACTTTCCGGGGCGCACCGCCGCGGACCTCTACCTCTGGATTATGGACCATCGCTATTACCTGGAACAGGAAGCCGGGCACCCGGTGGGGCCCACGACCGCGGTGATGAGCTACGACGCCGAGTATGGCCGCTGGACCCGCCGGGTGCGCCGGAGTTTGCAGCGCTTGCTGCACCAGGAACGCGACGGCAAGCACGCGGGCTTGCTCAGCCCGCGCCGCATCCGGCGCGCGCTCGCCGCCTTGCGACCGGGCAGCGACGAGTAGAGAAAGGCCAGGGGATGTTATGGACCGCTTGGATATGTCATCCACCGGCATCCGGTTCGAGGACGGAGAGCCGGCGCTCTCGCTCCCGGCCCGCCTGCGCCACCGCGAGACGCTGATCGCGATTGTCCTGCTGGGCGCCATTGGCCTGTTCGGCCTGGGCGACTGGTACCACCAGGCTACCCGGCTGCACGACTACCGGGCCGGAACGGCTGCCGCGGCCGCCCGGCACTGGGAAGCCGCGGCGGCCGCCTTTGGCGCGGCGAACGGCTATGCCGACGCGGCCACGCGCGCGCAAGAGGCGGCCAAACAGGTGGCGGCCCTGGAGTCGCAGTACGCCCAGCTAGAAGCGGCCACCGCCGCCGGGGACTGGCTGCGCGCCTGGCACCTGGCCCAGGATACGGCCCGCATCCAGCCCGACTACCGCGACATCGCGGCCCGGCAGGATGCCGCGTATCACGCGCTCTTCGGGTCGGGCGCCGCCGGGCTGATCTACCTGCAGGCGAAAGGCCCCTTGCCCGGCCTGTATCAAACGGTGGCGGACGGCGCCCCGGTCTACCTGTTCGGCACGGGCAGCACCAGCCAGGTCCGTGCTGTCAGCCCCGACGGCAAGCGGTTCCTTTACGATATAGACCAGATCGTGCTCGACAGTGAAAACCTGCCCTGCCAGCCCGGCGCCGAACGCCTGCGGCCTCTCGACCAGCCCCAGCCGCGTCTGGCGCTGAGCGGCGACAACACCAACGGCCAGCCGGCCCGCGTGCTCCCTGCTTCCTTCGATCCGGCAGGCCCGGTCTGGCTCTCAAACCAGGGCGCCTGGGCCCCCACTGCGGATGGGCGCCTGCAATACTATGACTTTGCGCGTACTACCACGAAGTTGATTCCCCGTCCGCCGGGTAGCCAGATCGCCGGCGTCGATGGCCCGCATAACCGGCTGCTCCTGGCGACAGCCAATACCGATACTATGGGCCGGCAAATGACCTTTCTCACCCTGACCTCGCCGGACAACCCCAGCATGGGGTCCATGGCGATTATACCCGGCTTCTTGCTCAACGTAACCATCGCAACCAGTGGCGACTACGCAACGGTGCTGGCCGAGGAAGCGGACACGGGGATCGCCCGCACGCTCTACCTGCTCAATTTGCGCGCGCCGGGCGTCGCCACCCGCGTTCTCGACCGCATGGCCTGGCAAGGTGTGCAACTCGCCGCCCGGTTGCGCGCGACGTTCCTGCCGGGTGCCAACCCGCCGCAAGTCCTGCTTGAACGCCAGGACGGGCAGGTGGACACGGTGACGCGGTACCCCTTGCCGGACGGCCCGCGCGTCACGCTCTGGGCGGGCGCCGATCTGTATGAACGGCCCGACCTGGGCGGCGTGAGCCGCGACGGGCAGGCGTTCGCCGTCCGCACGCAGGCGGGCAACCGGCCCTACCTGGCCTGGATCCCGCTGCAGGGCGACGCCGAAGCCCAACTGCTGCACATCATGGCCCTGCCCAACCAGCAAGTCGATAGCTGGTTCGACCCCCGCGGCGGGTTCGTCGTCTACCGCATGCGCAACCCGGCGGGCCTGGACCAGGGCACCACCGAGTCGCTCTTCACGGTGCCCAACCCGCTCACGCCCGATGCCAAACCGTACTTCCTGGGCCAGGCGCGCCGCGTTTACGACCGCACGCTGCCCACGTTTGCCTTACCGCCAGGGGGATCGCTCGCCGCGTTCATCGACGCCAACGCCGTGCTGCATGTGCGCACGCTGGACGGCGCCGCCGACACGGTCCTGGCCCGCGACGTGGAAGGTCTCTGGGCGCTCAGCCCGTGATCGGTCCGCGCCGGTCAGCGGCGGGGAGCATCGAGTAGTGATCCGCCCACTGATCGTGGGCCGATGGAGGTGAAATGACGGACACCAGGTTCTCGCGTCCCGGCGGCGGTGAACCGGTGGCGAGCGAGGCCGCCGGGCAACACAAGCCGGCCGCGCCCGCTGCGCACGCGGTGGGCGCCCCGCCCCGGCCCTACCCGCCCAGTTGGATAGATCGGCTGACTGAATGGGTGGGCCGCCTGCCGCTCCCGGCCTGGGTTGTCTACCTGGGAGTAGGGCTGGTGCTGACTCTGATCTACATCGCGACCCTCCTGCCGTCCGCCATATGGTCGAGCGGCACGCTGTCTGTGACTACCGGCGTGCTCTACAGCTTCCTGAACGGCATGACCTGCGCCTATATCCCAGGGCTGATCCACTACCTGGATGACGCGGCAGGTGCCGCGCTGGACCGCTTTCGCCCGGTAATGACGGCCGATGAGGACGAGTACAACAAACTCTGCTATCAACTCACCACGCTGCCGGCCCGCCCCGTCTGGATCGCCTCGGGGCTTGGCGTCCTCTACACTATTGTTGCGCGCCTGTACATTACGGCAACTGCCCCCGACTCCAACGCAGCCGCCGGGTCGCCGGTCGTGATGGTGATGATCGAGGTCTTCGACATCATGATCTATGTGCTGGTAGCAGTGACAGTCTACCATACGCTACACCAGTTGCGTCTGGTCAATACCATCTACACGAAACACACCCGCATCAACCTCTTTCAGCTTGGCCCCCTCTATGCGTTGTCGGGGTTGACGGCGCGCACGGCGATCGGTATCGGGATACCGACCTATCTGTGGTTCCAGGCCAACAGTTCCGTCATGCCGGGAGTAGACACCTCAAACATTATCCGCACCGCTTTTCTGAGCATTACGATCATTGGTACATTCATCTGGCCGCTACTGGGCGCGCATAGTCTGCTGGAAAAGGAAAAGCAGCGGCTCGCCGACGACGTGGCAGGCCGGATCGAAAGCACCGTTGCCACCCTGCACCGCCTCGCCGACACCGGCAAGCTGGACGATTACGGGCCGCTGAAGGGCGTGCTCGACGGGCTGTTGACCGAGCAGGGCGTGATCCAGAAGCTGCGCACCTGGCCCTGGCGGACGGAGACGGTCAGCAGCCTCGGAGTGGCCTTCCTGGTGCCGATCGTTCTCTGGATCGTGCAGCGCGTGCTGGAGCGCATCGGCCTCTAGCCCCCGGCCTTCCCCACCGCCGGTGTAGGGGCCGGTTACAAACTCGCTCGTGCCTGAACCCCACCCTCACCGCCGATGCAGGGGCCGGTTTGAAACCGACCCCTCCCGCCGCAACTACATGGCAAACCTCGCGCGGACAGCCCCGCGCCCATAATCATGCCTGGCCGATCTCCTCGTTCTATGCTGCAAAGATCACCGGGCGGACCGACAGGGGCGGCCCCGCATCCACCGGCCCAGCTTTCATTTACCGAAGATGAGGAGCAATATGTCCAAGCAACATCTGTGGTGGCAAGAAGGGGTGATCTACCAGATCTACCCGCGCAGCTTCATGGACAGCAACGGCGACGGCATCGGCGATCTGCCCGGCATCACGTCCCGGCTCGATTATCTGCAATGGTTGGGCGTCGATGCCGTCTGGCTGTCGCCCATCTACCCCTCGCCCATGGCCGACTTCGGCTACGACGTGGCCGACTACACCGGCATCGAGCCGATGTTCGGCACCATGGCCGACTTCGACCGCTTGCTCGCCGAGGTCCACGGGCGCGGGAT
>CBJNAR010000205.1:0-6410 GCA_966434075.1 uncultured bacterium | reverse complement strand
CCGTGGGACGAACTGCTCACGCAGTTGTTCGCCAACGAAGTCGAGCCGCATCTGGGCCGCACCCGACCGGTGATCCTCTACGACTACCCGCTGGCGATGGCCGGGCTGGCCCGGCGCGCGCAGGACCCGCGCTATGCCGAGCGGTTCGAGTTTTACATCGCCGGGCTGGAGCTGGGCAACGCCTTCTCCGAGTTGAACGACGCGGAGGAGCAGGCCGCCCGCCTGCGCGCCGACCAGGCCGAGCGGCGCCGCCTGGGCAAGAAACAGTACGCTGTCGACGATGATTTCCTGGCCGCCCTACGCGCCGGGATGCCGCCCGCGGGCGGTATCGCCGTGGGGGTGGACCGCCTGATTATGTTGTTCGCGGACGTGGCCTCAATCCACGATACACTATGGATGCCGGGGCGCGAGTTGTTTGGCCCGGCTACTTTGGAGGACTAACACTATGGCACGTATTCCCGCCGATCAGTTTCGCCGCGGGCTGACCGTCGTCTTTAACGACCAGCCGCACCAGATGACGGATGTCGAGTTCGTCAACCCCGGCAAAGGCTCGTCGTTCTACCGCACGACGCTCAAGAACCTCAAGACCGGGCGCGTGGTCGATTTCACCTTTAAGTCCAACGAAGCGCTGGAGGACTACGAGGTCTACACCCACGACATGCAGTACCTGTATAACGACGGCAACGACTTTCACTTCATGCGCCAGGACACGCTGGATCAGTACGCGGTGCCGCGCGACGTGCTGGGCGTGGCCGCCGACTTCCTGATCGAAGGTGAAGTCTACCAGATCGTTATGCACGGGGATGAGGCGCTAGGCATCCGCCCGCCGAAGCGCGTGGTGCTGACCGTTAGCGAGGCCGAACCTGTCGTGCGCGGGTCCACCGTGTCGGGGGTGAATAAGAGCGTGGTGCTGGACAACGGGGTCTCGGTGTCGGTGCCGGGGTTCATTAAGGAAGGCGACAAGATCGCGGTGAACCCGGAAACCGGCGAGTACATCGAGCGCGTCTAGGTTCCGGCCCACCACGCCCCGGCGGCTGCGCCCGCGCGCAGCCCGCCGCCCTTTCCGCCCGCGTCAGGACAGCATGGAGAAAATGGCGCTTTCCAGTTCGTCGAGGTCGTAGGGCTTCTCGATGAAGCGGGAGCTACCGGCGGCTTCAATCGTGGCGAGATCCTCGGGGAAGCGCGATCCCGACAGCACGATCACCGGCACCTGGGCCAGGGTGGCGTCGGCGCGTAACTCTTGCAAGACCTGCAAGCCCCCATGCGGCGGGATGTGCAGATCGAGCAGCACGAGATTGGGCCGGCAGCCGCGGGCCTCGACCATCGCGGTCAGGCCGTCGGGCGCCTCCCGTAGTTCACAGGGGAACAGTTCGGACACGAATTCACGAATCAGCATGCGCTGATCCGCGCTGTCTTCGACCACCAGTAAAACCGGGTTGTGATCATTAGGCACTGTGGTCATGGTTTTGGCCTCGGCAACCGTTAGGAGGTAGCTTGACGGCAACAAGCAGTGGCCCTCATATCCAATTATCAGGAATCGCGTTGGATTAACGGCCGGGCGCCCGATTTGCACGGCAGGGGGTAGAGAACAGGAAGCGGCACGCGTGATAGCATCTGCCGGAAACGAGCGCCCGCGGCGCGCCCCACATTGGGCGCTCGGCACTCCTTCGCCAACATTATACACGATACAGGCACAGAGTCAAGGGCATCGCAGGTAAGGTTTTGTAAGGTAGCACGGCGAACCCCCGACTCCAGGATCGCTCCGGCGCCCACACGCCGGGCAGGGGAAGGACCGATGGAACACGGCGGATGGTGGTCGTACATCCGGTACGACGAACAACAGGACAAACCGACGATCAGCCTGGCGCTGCTGCGCCGGGTCGGCGGGTATGCGGCGCCCTATCGCGGGCGCATCGCCATCATGCTGGCGACGATTATCGGCATCACCGGGCTGTCGCTGGTGCCCCCGCTGCTGTTCCGCGACCTGATCGACCACGCGCTGCCCGAACGCGACGCGACCCGGCTCAACTGGCTGGCCCTGGGCATGATCGTGGTGCCGCTGCTGAGCGGCGGGCTGGGCGTGGTGCAGCGCTGGCTGGCCGCCCAGATCGGCGAGGGCGTGATCAGCGACCTGCGGACCAGCCTGTTCGCGCACCTGCAGCGCATGTCGCTGCGCTTCTTCACCAACACGCGCACGGGCGAACTGATGTCGCGGCTGAACAACGACGTGGTGGGCGCGCAGCGGGCGCTGTCCAGCACCATGGTCGATATCGTCTCCAACGTCATCAGCCTGATCGGCGTGCTGAGCATCATGCTCTTCTTCGAGTGGCGGCTGACGGTCCTGGCAGTGCTGCTGCTGCCGATCTTCATCTTCCCGGCCCGCCGGGTGGGGCGCCTGTTGCGCGCGGTGATCCGCCGGCAAATGATCATGAACGCCGAGATGAACGCGTTGATGAACGAAACGCTGAACGTCAGCGGGGCGCTGCTGGTGAAACTGTTTGGCCGGGCCGAGGACGAGAACCAGCGCATGCGCGAACGGGCCGAAGCGGTGCGCGACGCGGGGATACGCCAGGCGCTGATCTCGCGCTGGTTCTTCATGGGCTTGAGCCTGGCGAGCGCGCTCGGCACGGCGATGGTGTTCTGGGTCGGCGGCCACCTGGTGCTGAGCGGCGCGTTCACCATCGGCACCATCGTCGCCTTCAGCACCTACCTGGCCCAGCTTTACGGTCCACTGACCTCGCTGACCAACTCGCGCCTGGAATTCGCCACGTCGCTGGTCTCGTTCGAGCGGGTGTTTGAGGTGCTGGACCTGCCGGAGGAGATCCAGGAACAGCCCGATGCGGTGGCCCTGCACGATGTGGCCGGGTCGGTGCGCTTCACCGACGTGTGCTTCACCTATCGCGACGCCGACGCCGCCACGGGCGCGGCGGCGGGCCTCGCCGAAGTCACCCGGTTCGGCCAGCCGGGCGGATCGCGCCGGGTGCTCGGCGGGCAGGGGCCGGCATCGCTTCCGCCGCTGAGCCGGGCCCCGGAAAAGCCCGTCGAACAGAGCGTCACGGTCGTGCCCGCGGACGGCGCGACGGAGCCGCGCTACGCGCTGCAAGATGTGTCATTCGAGGTGCGGCCCGGCCAGTTGGCGGCCCTGGTGGGCCATAGCGGCGCGGGCAAGACCACCATCACCTACCTGCTGCCGCGCCTCTACGACGTGACCTCGGGCAGCATCGAGATCGACGGGCACGACATCCGCGACGTGACCCTGGACAGCCTGGCCGCCAACATCGGCATGGTGACGCAGGAGACGTATCTGTTCCATGACACGATCCGCGCCAACCTGCTCTATGCCCAGCCGGGCGCCACGCAGGAAGCCATCGAGGCGGCGTGCCGGGCGGCCAATATCCACGAGTTCATCGCCGCCCTGCCCGACGGCTACGATACCGTGGTGGGCGAGCGCGGCTACCGGCTCTCCGGCGGCGAGAAGCAACGCATCGCCATCGCCCGCGTCATCCTCAAGGACCCGCGCATCCTGGTGCTGGACGAGGCCACCTCAGCGCTCGACAGCCAGACCGAGGCGCTGATCCAGCAGGCGCTGGAGCGGGTCATGGTGGGGCGCACCAGCCTCGTCATCGCCCACCGCCTCAGCACCATCCTGGCCGCCGACGTGATCCTGGTGCTACAGCAAGGGCGGTTGGTGGAACAGGGCACCCACGCCGAACTGCTGGCGCGCGGGGGCGTGTACGCCGCGCTCTATCAGACGCAGTTCCGCGACACGGCCCGGCCCGCCGGCCCGCCCACCAACGCGGCAGACGCCGCCTGAACCGGGGGAGTTATTCGCTCTTACTGGCCGCCAGCCGCTCCAGCCAGGTGCGGACCCGCGTGCGCAGTTGGGCGGGCGTCACCGGCTTATGGATATAGTCGTTGGCGCCCGCGGCAAACCCCCGGCTGATTTCGCTCTCGTCTTCTGAGGCGGTCAGCAACACCACGGCCACGTCGCGGACGCGCGGGTCGGTCTCGGCGCGCAGGGCACGCACCACCGCCAGCCCGTCGGTATCCGAAGTTTGCAGGTCCAGCAGAATCAGATCGGGGAAAATCGAGGTCGCCAGGTCGAGTCCTTCGACGCCGTCGTGGGCCATAATCAGGGTGTGGCCGTCGTGGCGCAGCGCGCTGATCAGGCCGTCGCGCACCAGCACGTTGGTGCCGATGATCAGGATACGGGCGGATTGGGGCGCGGTGGCGGTGAGCGGGCGCAGGGGCCGCGTGGCGCGGACGGGGCGGGCCAGTTCGGGCAGGTCGAGGCGCTGGCCTTCGCGCGCCATGAGCACTTCCAGGTTCGCGCCCCAGGAATGGGCCAGCATCAACGCCTCGAACTCCAGCCGGGCGAGGAAAATGTCGTCATGGCCGGGGTCATGGTGGAACAGGGCCAGGCGCTTGACCCCGGCGGCCACCGCCAGGGCCACCACATACTCCACCGGGCTATGGCCCCAGTTGCGTTTGCTCTCGTATTCTTCCGCGGTATACTGGGCGTCGTGGATCAGCAGATCGGCGCCCGCGACAAACTGTGCGTGGCTGCGGTCGCCTTCATGCAGCATCTGGTCAATACTGCCGGCCACCACGCCCTGCGGATACAGCCGCGGGCCGAACGGCTCATGGTCGGTGGCATAGACGACCGAGGCGCCGCCGCACTCCAGCCGGTAGCCCAGCGTCAGGCCGGGGTGGTTCAGGTAGTGGGCGCGCACCCGCACCTCCTCGACGCTGAAATCGCCCTCTTGCAAATCGACGCACTCAATAGGGGCCTGCAATTGTTCGAGGTTCACCGGGAAGTAGGTATATTGCATCTGCCCGGCGAGAGCTTCGCTGAGGCTGCGCTCGCCGCCCGCCGGCGCATGCACGGTGAACTGGAATCCCTCGTGAAACACCGGGGTGAAGAAAGGGAAGCCCTGGATATGATCCCAGTGGGTGTGGGTCAAGAGGATATGGCCCTTGAGGCCCTCCGGCATCTCGGCCACCAGATGTTCGCCCAGCAGGCGCGCACCGGTGCCGCAGTCCAACAGCAGTTGGGTGCCGGCGGCGGTGACGACCTGCACACAGGCCGTGTTCCCGCCATAGCGGGCCGTCTGAAATCCGGGCGACGGAATGGAGCCGCGAGTCCCCCAAAATGTCACCTGCATGGCCCTACCTCACTGGCGAATGGGGCTTAAGCGTCGGGGAGCGCCACCAACGACGTGACGAAGCGGTTGTCCGCGCTGTCGAGCCGGAGGGGCGGCCGCACGGGCAGGCTATCGGCACGGCGCACCACGAGCACCGTCATATCGTCCTCGGGGCGCAGCGTGGCGGCGTAATCCAGCGCCCCCTGCAGGATCTGCTGCGCCGCGCCCCCCTCGGCGGGCGGCGGGGCATCGGGAGCCAACCCGGCCAGCGGGACGAGGTTTTCACAGGTCCGCTGGAGGCGTTCAAAGCCGTAGAATTGGCCTGTCACGTCCCGTGCCTCGATGATGCCGTCACTATAGAGAATAAAGCCCTGCACGTCGTTCAGCGGGAAGCGCGCGGTCTCGTACTGCTCACCCGGCATGGAGCCCAGCGGGAAACCGGGCAGATCCAGCCAGCGCCAGCCGGGGGCCTCCGCGCCATGCCCGTTGGACGGCAGATCGTCCGCCGGGTAGAAGCGGATCAGCGGATCGCACTGCCCGGCGTTGGCGTACTCCAGCAGCCCACGCTGCGGATCGAGGACGGCATAGGCCAGGGTGACGAACATGCGCGGCGGCAGGCGCGCCTGCAGCAGGTCGTTGACCCGGCTGAGCACGCGGCCCGGATCGGGTTCGTCGGCGGCGGCGAGGGCGATCATGCCCTGGGTCCAGGCCGCGATCAGTGCGGATGCGGCCCCGTGGCCGGAGACATCGCCGATGACCAGGCCCAGGCGCCCGCCGGGCAGATTGAGCAGGTCATAGAAATCGCCGCCCAACTCGGTTGCGGGCACGCGCGCCGCCTCGACGTGCCAGCCGGGCAGCGTCTGCAAGTGCGGCGGCAGCAGGGCGCTCTGGATGCGATATGCCTGTTCGAGTTCGCTGGCCGTCCGCGACACGCGCCCGGCCACCGCCTGGGCGCTTTGCAGCAGGGCACTGCCCGCGCCGGGTGCCGCCCCCTCCCCGCTGCGGGCCGATTCCAGCAGCAGCGCCAGCGCGGAGGTCATGTCGTTAAAGGATTCTTCCAGGCGGCCCAGTTCGTCGTTGTGATCCAGGCGAACGCGGGCGCTCAGGTCACCGCCCGCGATGCGCGTCATCGCTTGCGTCACCTGCTCGATGGGCGCCACCACCAGCGCGTGATTGATCCAGACCAGCAGCGGCAGGGCCAGCAGCGCCAGCCCCAGGACCACGGCGCTCAGCAGCGCGGCGGAGCGGATGGCTTCGAGGTTGCCG
>CBJNAR010000204.1:0-6419 GCA_966434075.1 uncultured bacterium | reverse complement strand
TGCCCCCTCCCCGCGCGGGGAAGGGGGGCAGGGGGTTAGGCCCGCGCCGATTCTTGCGACGGCCTGGTAAACGTGCTACAATCAGCCGGGCGCGGGCCGGGGGTGGCCGCGCGAGCGCCATAAACCGACCTGCTGAAACGCCGGCCGCCAGGGGTGGGCCGGCAATAGACAAGATAAAGGACCGGGAGGCCCATGAATCGAGAGTACCACAAAAGGTACAGCCCCCATCTGGGGCGAGAGATGGAGTTCCTGCTATTCGGGCACGCGGGGCGGCCAATGCTGGTCTTCCCCACGACCCAGGGCCGCTTTTACCAGTTTGAAGATTTCCTGATGATCGAGACGCTGCGCTGGCGGCTGGACGGCGGCGAACTTCAGGTACTGTGCGTGGACAGCGTCGACAACGAGAGCTGGTACAACCGCGGTATCTCGGCGTACGACCGGGCCATGCGCCACAACGCCTATGAAGCGTACATCATCCACGAACTGCTGCCCTGGTTCGCCGACCGCAACTGGGGCGTGCGCGACAACCTGCTGGCGACCGGGGCGTCCTTCGGCGCGTACCATGCCGTGAATTTCAGCTTCCGGCATCCTGATCTGGTCCGCAAAGTCGTCGGCATGAGCGGCGCCTATAGCCTCAAGTTCCTGATCCACGGCGATTGGAACCAGGAATTGTATTTCAACTCGCCGCTCGACTATGTGAGCAATCTGCACGACGATTGGTTCCTGTCGCGCATGCGCGCCCAGGAGATCATCCTCGCCACCGCGTGGGACGACATCTGCCTGGACGCGACGCGGGCCATGTCGCAAGTACTCTGGGACAAGGCCGTACCGAATACGCTCGACATCTGGAACGGCTGGCATGACTGGCCCCTGTGGCGGGACATGGCCGTGAAGTTCCTGTATTGAGATAGAGAGACGCCGCAGCGCGAACGGCCTGCGGGCGCGGCCCCCGCCGGACGGGCGGCGCAAGGTATCACGCAGCACACAGGAGGGTGCATCGATGGCAAGCAAACCGATGAAGATTGGCCTGCTGGTGGGGCGCGAGAACACCTTCCCCGGCGCCTTTATCACCCGCGTCAACGACCTGGGCCGCGAGCACAACATCACCGCCGAACTGGTCAAGCTGGGCGGCACGCGCATGGACGATCCCAACCCCTACCGGGTGATCGTCGACCGCATCTCGCACGAGATCCCGTACTACCGGGCCTATCTGAAGCAGGCTGTGCTCGAAGGCACCATCGTCATCAACAATCCGTTCTGGTGGTCGGCCGACGACAAGTTCTTCGAGTGCGCGCTGGCGACCAAGCTGGGCGTGGCCGTGCCGAAAACGGTGGTGCTGCCGCAGAAAAGCTATGTCGAGGGCGTGGTCACCGAGTCGCTGCGCAACCTGGTCTACCCCATCCCGTGGCAAGATCTGGTGGACTATGTCGGACTGCCCGCCTTCCTCAAGCCCTTCATCGGCGGCGGCTGGAAAAACGTCTACAAGATCCACTCGGTCGAGGAGCTGATCTGGGCCTTCGACCAGACGGGCCAGTTGGGCATGATCTTGCAGGAAGGCATCGCCTGGGACCAGTATGTGCGCTGCTACTGCCTCGGCCAGACCAATATCATGCCGATCCGCTATGAGCCCGACAACCCGTTCCATAAGCGCTACGTCCACGACCCGAACTTCCTCAACAGCGAACTGGCCGCCCGCGTGGTGCACGACGCCCAGGTCTTGAACGTGGCGCTCGGCTTCGACATGAATACGTGCGAGTTCGCCATCCGCGACGGCGTGCCCTATGCCATCGACTTCCTGAACGTCGCGCCCGACATGGACTACCACAGCGTCGGCCCGCACTATTTCGAGTGGGTGGTCGAGAACATGGCCCGCCTGGTCATCGAGCGCGCGCTCAGCGACTATACGCCGGGCACCGAGTATCGCTGGGATGCCCTGCTTAACTCGGCGCCCGCGCCCGCCGGCCTGCCCGGCAGCAACGTGGGGCCGACCCGCGTCAAGAACGTGGCCCAGAACCTGATCGACCCCGCCGATATTCCCTGGGCCTGGAACGGCTTCCAGATTCCGGGCGGCGGCGCGAAAGCATCCGGCGACGGCCACGGGGCGGGCACACTCGAAGCCGCGTCGGGCACCGACGGCGTGCCGGAGCAGCAGGCGGGTCACGCCCAGGCCACGCCCCCCGCGCCCACTCAGGAGCAAACTCCATGAGCGGGCCACAAAGAACGCTGGACGATTTCAACCTGGGCTCGACCGCCGACGTGATCGCGGCCTACAACGACATGCTGGCCGCGAACCCCACGCTGGCCCAGGACTCCGCCGAGATGTTAGCCCGCCGCTCGGTCACGGACAAGCTGACCTTCGGCGGGGTGCCGTTCTTGCGCACGCTGCGGCCCCGCTTCGTGACGCCGCGCCAGTACGCCTATATCCAGCAAAGCTGCAACACGCTGGCCGAGGCCATGAACCGGCTGCGGAAAGCCGTCCTGCAGGACGCCGCGTTGCGCGCCCAACTCGACCTCACGCCGGAGGAAGAGCGGCTGGCGCTGGTGGACCCCGGCTTCGACCAGCCCTCGCCCAGCATCCGCATGGACAGCTTCTGGTCCGAACACGCCTGGCACTTCGTCGAGTGCAACGGCGAGTCGCCCGCCGCCATCATCTACGACGATGTCGGCTCGAACCTGTTCCGCGACCTGCCCAGCGTGCAGAAGTTCCAGGAGCAATATAATATCCAGCCCATCTACAGCGTCGACCGCTTCATGCAGGAGATCAACACACAATACGCGCAGTTCCGCGCCAACCGCGGCACGAGCGAGTTTCCGGAGCGCCCGCGCATCGCCATCGTGGACTGGGATTTCGTGCCGACCTACACCGAGTTTGAGCTGTTCCAGGAATACTTCCAGAAGCAGGGGCTGGAGTGTATCATCTGCACGCCGCAGGAGTGCGAGTACGACGGCAACCGGCTGCGCGCCAAGGGCATGGCGATTGACCTGTTCTACAAGCGCGTGCTGACCAGCGAACTCCTGGCCCAGCCCGCCGTCGCCGAACCGATCACGCGGGCCTACGTGGACGGGCGGGTGATGGTGATCAACGCCTTCCAGGCCAAGATCCTGCACAAGAAGATGAGCCTGGGCCTGCTGCACGACGACGCCAACTACCACCTGTTCACGCCCGAGCAGATCGAGGTCATCCAGCGCCACATCCCGTGGACGCGCAAGGTCGCCGAGGGCCACACCAGCTACGGCAGCCGGCAAGTCGATCTGGCGGCTTTCATCCGCGACAATCGCGACCGCCTGGTAATGAAGCCGAACGACGAGTACGGCGGCAAGGGCGTCTATATCGGCTGGACGATGAGCCAGCAGGAATGGGAGGCGGCGCTGGCCGAGGCGCTGCGCAGTTCGTTCGTGGTGCAGGAAAAGGTGGTGCTGGACAAGGAGCCCTTCCCGTACCTGACCGACGACGGCGGCCTCGAAATCGTGCAACTGGCCGCCGACCTGGACCCCTACCTCTACGATACCGACACGCAGGGTATCCTGACGCGGCTCTCGGCCCAGGCGTTGCTGAATGTCACCGCGGGCACCGGTTCCGTGACCTGCACGATGCTCGTCGAACCGAGATAACCCTTGCATCCTGGGAGGAGGTCGAACGACCCATGGCAGACGTAAACGCGCTGTTCAGCATCGGCATCGAGGAAGAGTTCCAGATTGTCGATCCCTCGACGGGTGATCTGCGCGCGCACATCCAGGAGATGCTCACCCAGGCCGGGCGGCATACCCTGGGCGACCAGATCAAGCCCGAAATGATGCAGTCTATGGTCGAGACGGTGAGCAAGGTCTGCGCGACGGCGGGCGAGGCCCGCCAGGAGGTCATGAAGCTGCGCCGCACGATCTCCGACCTCGCCAACCGTAGCGGCCTGGCGATTGTCTCGGCGGGCACACACCCCTTCTCGCACTGGCAAAGCCAGTTGATCACCACCAACGAGCGCTACAAGATGCTGGAGGAGGACTTGCAGGATGTGGTGCGCTCGATCCTGATCTTCGGGCTGCACGTCCACGTCGGCATCCCCGGCGAGGACCAGCGCATCGAGATCATGAACGAGGCGCGCTATTTTCTGCCCCACCTGCTGGCGCTGTCCACCTCGTCGCCGTTCTGGCTGGGCCGCTTCACCGGGCTGAAGAGCTACCGAACAGTCGTCTGGCAGCAGTTCCCGCGCACCGGCATCCCCAGCACATTCGACTCCTGGAGCGACTACCAGAGCTTCGTGGACACGCTGGTGCAAACCAACTGCATCGACAACGCCAAAAAAATCTGGTGGGATGTGCGCCCGCATCCCTTCTACCCCACCATCGAGTTCCGCGTCTGCGACATGCCGTGCACGGTGGACGAGACGATCTGCCTGGCCGCGCTGTTCCAGGCCATCGTGGTCAAGCTCTACCGGCTGCGCGAGCGCAATCTGGGCTTCCGCGTCTACAACCGCGCGCTGATCCAGGAGAACAAGTGGCGCGCTATGCGCTACGGCATCGACGGCAAGCTGATCGACTTCGGCAAGCGCGCCGAGGTGCCCATGCGCGACCTGGCGCTGGAGTTGCTGGACTTCGTGGACGACGTGGTGGACGACCTGGGCAGCCGCGACGCGGTCAACCACGTGCACCAGATCCTGGCCGGCGGCTCGGGCGCCGACCGGCAGTTGAAGGTCTACCGGCAAACTGGCGACATGCGGCGCGTGGTGGAGTTCCTGATCCACGAGACCATGCGCGGCGTGCCCTACGCGGAGGAGCTAGGGCTGCCCGCGACCGACATGACGCCGATCGCCCCGGAGCCCTGACACCGGGCGGGCTTAACCCCCCTGCCCCCCTTCCCGGCGCGGGAAGGGGGGAACGACGCAGCATTGGGACAGCGCGACTCCCCTCCCCGCCGCGGGGAGGGGCTGGGGGAGAGGTTGCTCAGCGCCCGGCCAGGGCAGCCTGCACCGCCCGCCGCAGGTCGGGCACGAACACCGGCTTGATCAGGAAGCCCGACACGCCCAATGCTTCGGCCTGCTGGCGCAGCGCCTGGGTCGGGTAGCCGGTGATCATGATCACCGGCAGGGCCGGGGCCAGGGCGCGCAGATCGTGCAGCAGGGCCAGCCCGTTGCGGCCCTCCAGGCGATAATCCACCAGGATCAGGTCGAACGGCCCCCGCTCCAGTTCCGCGAGCGCCGCCTCGGCGGAACGCACCCCCACGATGGCGCGGTTGGGCATGGTATGGGTCAGCGCGTCGTACAGTAAGGCGAAGAAATCGGCGTCGTCGTCCACGACGAGGATGCGTGAGGCGGCATGTGGTTGGGTCCCGTTGTCCATGTCCCGGCTGCTCCGTTCTGGTAGATCGAGCGCGCCGCCCACCGGGGGCGGCCAGGTAGCATCCTTACCGCCAGCTTACGCGGCGGCATGAACATATTACATGGGCGGGGACAAAAATGCAACACACTCCCGGTCCAGTCCCGCCGCCGCGCCTGCAAACGGCGGCGGGCCGGCTCATCCTCGACGGCGCCCCGTGGCTGATGCGGGCCGCCGAGTTCCACTACTTCCGCATCGCGCCCGAGCGCTGGGCGCCGGGCCTGGCGCGGTTGGCGGCGCTCGGCTTCAACGCCGTCAGCACCTATGTACCCTGGATCTGGCACGAACCGGCGCCGGGGCAACGCGACTTCACCGGGATAACCGACCCCCGCCGCGATGTGCTGGGCTTCGCCCATGCCTGCCGGGCTGCCGGGCTGCCGCTGATCGTGCGGCCCGGCCCGTTCATCTACGCCGAGTACCAGGGCCTCGGCCACCCGCGCTGGCTCGAACAGGCCATCCCGGAGGCGCTGATGCGCGGGCCGCGCGGCAAACCGATCCGCGGCGCGTTCTGGGCGGCCTACAGCCTGGGCCACCCGACCTACCGGGCGGCAGTGGCCGGGTGGTATGGGGCCGTGGCGGCGGCCTTCGCGGATCTCTGGAACGACCCCATCCTGGCCTGGCAACTGGATAACGAGACCGGCTTCCTCTACGCCAACGGGCTGGGCAAATGGGACTGGAACCCTGACACCGTGGCCCGGTTCCACGCCTGGCTGCGCGGCGAGTATGGTACTGTCGCCCGGCTCAACGCCGCCTGGGGCGCGCGCTACCCGGACTTCGCCGCCATCGGCCCGCCGCGTGTGCCCTTCCGGCGCGGGCTGACCCAGGACTACCAGCGCTTCCTCGAAGCCTGGATCGACGACTACCTCGCCTGGCTGCGCGACATGGCGCGGGCCGCGGGGGTGCCGGTGCCCCTCAGCCATAACGACAGCGCCAATTTTATCCCGCCGGTCAACCCGGCGCGCAAGATCGCCGCCGGGGTGGTCGAGCTACCGGGCTACGACCTCTACGTGAAGATGACCGGCGCGCGCCCGGCGACCGACTATCCCTGGGGC
>CBJNAR010000203.1:0-6421 GCA_966434075.1 uncultured bacterium | reverse complement strand
GGTCCGCCCCTATGCATTCCCCTTATTCGTAGCGGCGTGATTTATCGCGCCTGCCGCCTTACCCCGATCTCTCCCCAGCCGGCGTAGGGGCGGCCACGCGGTTCCACCCCTACGCCTTACCCTCCAGGCCCGCCGTTTATGGGCCGGGCGGGGACGGCGCGCTGGGCGCCGCGGTCACAGCAGCTGTTGCTTGACGTCGGGGCTGCCCGACTCGTAACGATCCTCGACGATCTTCCCGCCGGCAAAGCGCACGATGGTGATTCCGGTGACCTTCACCGGTTTGCCGGTCGGGGCGATGCCCCCAAACTCGCCCTGATGCGTGCCGCGCATCGTCCACCGAAAGGCCACCTTGTCGCCCTCGGCGAGCATGTCGTCGATGGTCGTCTGCCAGTCGGGGAAGCCGGCGCGGGTCGCGGCAATCCCCGCTTGCAGATCGGCGACGCCCTGCTGCCCCTCCAGCACATAATCCGGCGCACAGATTTCGTCCAGCGTGGCGAGATCGCCCTTATTCCACGCCTCCTCTACCATCCGGCGGACGACGGCTTTGTTCGCTTCGATAGACATCGGTGGATCTCCTTCTACGCGGGTAGCGGGGTGGTCAAGGCATGGTGTCGATGATGTGCTGCATTTCCTCCGCGCTGAACGCGCGCAGCGTCATGCCGTGCGTCTTGCCCTTCTCCGCGATGGTCAGCGCCGCCGCCGAGACCATCATCTCGTCGGGCCACTCGGAGATGGCGATGAAATCGTAGGGCCCGTGCGTCCAGTAGGTGCCCAGCACGCGGCCCCCCGCCTGCTGGACCATCTGGATGTTCGCTTCGACCCGCTTCACCGCGTTCTTGACATCCTTCACGCCCTCGTCCGTCCATTGAAACAGCGAGATATAGACAGGCATAGCCACTACCTCCCAACCCCGCCGCCGCGGGCCGCGCAGACGCGAGCGGCGGGCGCATCAGATGGCCGTATTCCGCACTCCGCAGGCAACACGCCGCCCTCGCGGGGTCAGGGCGGGGTCAGGCCGAAATGCGTGTAGTTCTTCTCGATGAAGGCGCGCCACTTGTCCGGCACCTCCTCCATGGGGTAGATGGCCTCCACCGGGCAGGCGTCCACGCAGAGGCCGCAGTCAATACATTCTTCGGGGTGAATGTACAATATCTCCCAATCTTCGTTCTTGCCGTAGATGCAGTCCACCGGGCAGACATCGACACAGGCGGTGTCCTTCTTGCCGATGCACGGCTCGGTAATGATATGGGTCACAGGGATTCCTCCTGATACACGAAGCGCCCCCTGGCCGCGGCACGCGTAACCTGACCTCCCAGCCCGCTGCCCGCCACAGGCAGCGGGCAACCGAATCTTCCCTCCCGGCGGCCTCACTCGTCATCCTCAGTACTCAGCACTCCGCAATGTGCGACGCACCGCTACGCGAACCGCACTCGTTGGGCCGGGGGAGAGCTTGCGCGTAGCGCCTTTACGGCGACTCGCCCACGGCGACGCCCAGCATGCTGCGGGTCTGGCCGTAGCGGAACCAGTGCAGGTCGTCCAGCAGTTGGGCGTGGTGCTGGGCGGCCTCGGCGTCGGGGAACTCGACCACGCCGAACGCGGCCCATTCCTCATTGGCCCAGGCGCTGTTGCAGAACAAAACCCGGCGGCCCCCGACCTGCGCCCGCGCCGCGTCCACCTGAGCGCCCAGTTGCTGTTGCTCGTCTGCCGAGAGTTGATACCAGGCTTCCGTAAGCCGGCCCTGGTAGAGTTTGTAGACGGACCGGCCTGTAGCATCCCGCGGCGCGGTGGGGCGCTCTCCGTTTGACGAATCGTCCGGCAGCGTGCCCAGCAAGGTGCGGGACTCGATGTACCGGTACCAGTCCAGGTCATCGAGTAGCTGGGTGTGTTTCTGCACCGCCTCGATGTCGGGAAACTCCTCGACGCCGAAGCCGGCCCATTCCTCGGTGGCCCAGGCGGAAGCGCAGAACACGACGCGCCGGCCCCCGACCTGTTCCAGTGCCGCGGCCACCTGGGCGCCCAGGTGCTGTTGCGCGTCGGGCGTGAGCTGATACCACGCCTCCCGGAAGCGCGCCTCGAAGAGTTTGTAGACAGGTCCGGCCATAGCATACCTCCGTCGCTGTGGGGTGCTGAAGGACATGCGGTCGCCTCACCAGTGCGGGGAGCCGGAGAGGAATGCGGGTGCCGGGGCGGCAAGAGGGGCAAGGGTGAGTTACATCTATCCTACTACCATCCGCACCGGGTGTCAATCTCTGGACTACGCGCCACCGTTTCCGTTGTACCCAAAGGCGCGCAGCACGCGAAGAGGATTACTACTAATCGTTTCTCCGCGTACTGCGTACCTGCGCGGTGAATCGCCGTCGTTAGCCGCAGGGGTTGCTGGACAGCACCCGGCGGAAGTCCAGGATGAGCTGCTGCGGCCCGCCGACATCGGGGTAGGTCATGAACAGCAACGGGCCATATTCGGCGCCGGCCGTGCCGCCGAACGTGTTCTTGGTGCCGGGGATGTAGGGCCCGCCCAGTTGCCACAGGCAGCGCCCGCTCAGCCCGTCGCCGGTGGGCGCGCTCGACCCGGCGCTGTGGGCCGTGCTGTAGATGGGGTAGAAGGCCGCGCCCGGCGGCGGATCGGTGCACCCGGCGCCGGTGAAGACGTTGCAGGTGGGCTCGATGGCCGGCAGGTCGGTCTCGAACGCCACCCGGCTGTAGGCCTGCCCGCCGTTGAACACCGGCCCGGCGAAGGCCACGGGTCGCGTGTGGTACTGCTGGTCCAGGCCGGGATTGCGGAACGTGCCCGGCCAGTTCAAACCGTACTCCGGCCCGTCGAAGTCGTCGTCGCTGGACAGGCAGCCGCTGATCGGGATGCGCAGCGACTCATCGGCGCGGAAGCAGTACTGGTCGTCGGCGTCCACGCCGCCGGGGTCGGTCGCGCCCGCGCTGGTGCAGGGGCCGCCGCCGCCGGGCGTCTGGGCACAATACTCGAAGTGGCCGATCTCGTCGGAGAAGGCGACGTTGTAGGAGTGGGCGGCCCAGGGCACGCGGGTGTGCTCGCTCGACGTGCTGTACATCGGGTGGAAGTCATAGGGGATGTTGTTGCAGGCCGTGCCGGTCGGCGCGTACTGCACCTGGCCGAAGCTGTTGGCCGCGCTCGCCGTCATCGACCCCGATGCGCCGCTGGTCAGGTCGTGGATAACCACCTGGATGCCGTGCGCCGTGTCGTGCATGTCCACGGTGAGCGTGTCGCCCCCGTTCATGAACAGGTCGGTGGCGGGGTTGGGCGTGAAGGTGTCGATGGTGGAATCGACCGGGTTGACCGGGGCGTGGGGCACGCCGCTTTTGGTGATAAAGGCGAAGTTGACCGGCTCAATGCCGGTGATGCTCAGGCAGGTCGGGTTGTTCGGCTGGCCCGTGTTCATGTTGACCGAGTAGCTGTCGATATTGAGCGCGGCGCACCAGCGGGTGGGGTCGCAACTCACGCCCGCGGGCCAGCTCACCCAGCCGGGCGGATAGAACTGCATTTCGAGGAAGGCGGCGCCGGGGTGGTGCCCGATGTAGTCCGCCGCGGCGGGATTGGTGCCGTCGAAGATGTTGGCGTCGGTGTCCGGGGCGCAGGGCTGGCCGGGGTTGGGCGCCGACTGGCTGTCGCATAGCGCCATGCCGAACCAGAACGCCGGGCGGAGTTGGAAGTTGAAGGTGCCGCCGGTGCCGTCCTGCCGGGGCAAGATGGGCGGGTCGGTGGGCAGGGTCAGGCGGTAGAGATTGCTGTTGCCGGCGCCGGGCCGGTTGGAGTAGAACAGCAGCGACGGCTCGTCGTGCCCGACATACTCGCCCTCATAGTTGCGCCGGTAGAGGCTATCCACGCACAGGCCGCGATCCTGCTCGCAGAGCGGATCGCCGAGCGGGGACGCGGGGGCGGCGGGGGTGCCGCCGGCGGCCAGCGCCGCGGTTTGCGCGACCGTGAGCAGACCAATCAGGAACAGCACGACCCCTAGAGATTTGCGTAAGCGCGCCATGATCATTCCTCCCCCCGTGGAAGCGGGGAATGGGATCGGGACCGGTCCGGGCGCCAGGGCCGCGGGGACGGAGCGGGCCGGGGACATTGCTGGGTGCTGTGGGGCGACCACCTCCTCGTCCGGGCGGCGGCGCACGATCCGGCGCCCGAACGGGCACACGCCGGGTCCAGTGGGGGCAACGCCATTTCCGCCAGGAGTACGCAGCGGTGGGGGGTCGGGGCCGCGCCGGCCCGCGGCGCGGCCCAGGCAACCAGGAGGCGCGCGCGCCGCAGTGATCTGCTGCAAGATCTATTATATCCCCGCCTGTCAAGCCCCGGCCCCGGCCGCCCGCTCAACGAAGTGCTGAGTGCTGAGTGCTGAGTGCTGAGTAGCGACGAGAGATGAGTGGAGTGTAGGGGCGGACCGGCGTGTCCGCCCGGCCGCCTTACCGCCCCCGTTGCCCTCCGCCGATTCCCAGCCCGCGCCGGCGGGCTTCGTTGCCGTAGCCCGCCCGGTCACGGGCGGCGCTGCCCAACAGCGATACACACCCCTTGACGGCGCGCCAGGGGCCGAGTACAGTGTTGGTAATGGAGTATTACACCTGTCCCGTGTGCGGATATGATCGCCTGGACGCGCCACCCCGCGATTGGGAGATTTGTCCGTGCTGCCGCACCCAATTTGGCTACAGTGATCGCGGGCGCAGTTATGCCGAATTGCGCGCCCACTGGATCGCCGGTGCTCCGTGGGGCAGCCGCTACACCCTCCCGCCGCCGCACTGGTCCCCGGTGGAACAATTACGCAACATCGGGTACACGGTGACGGAGAGCGATCTGCGCGCCATCGCCCAGCCCCCCGCCCCCACGCCGCCCTGAACCGGCTCCGCCGTACCGCCCCGGTCCCTACTGCCGTAGGGGCGGACCCACGTGTTTGCCCGGCGGCCTGACCACTCCTGCTGCCCCTCGGCCCCGCTCCCCGATCCAGCCCGCGCAGGAGGGCTTCGCCGCCCTAGCCCGCCCGGTCACGGGCCTGGCACTCCCGCGCCCGCTTCGAGGACGGCTTTCAGCCGGGCCAGGTTGCGCGCGATCTGGCGCTGGGCCAGCGGGCGCAACAGCGGTTGCAGCACCCGCAGCACGCCCGGCGGCGTCGTCATGTCCACCGAGGTAAAGCGCGTGCCGCCCGCCGTCGGGGCGAAGGTGTAGTGCCCGGCGAAGCGGATGGGCCCCGCCGTGGACTCGTACTCGAAGCGGCGGTCCGGCTCGTAGGTGACGACGCGCAGGGCGGTGGTGAAGGGGCGGCCCAGCAGCCGATTCTGCTGGGTGAACGTGGTGCCCACGCCGACCGGGCCGGGCGAGGTCTGGCGCGAGGCGGTGACCACCGCCCCGGCCCAGCGCGGAAAGTTGGCCGGGGTGGTCACGAAGGCGAAGACCTCGTCCACCGGGCGGGCAATCTCGACGGTGACACGGGTGGTGATCATATGGCGGCTCCCACGCACATAGCCGGCCCCCGGCCTGCCCGGCGGCCCCCTGGTGCTCCTACTGTAGCACGGCCCGCCGCCCCCCGCCAGCCCAAAACCTGCTCACTTTTTGGCGCCCTGGCGGCCCGCCCGGCCCCGGTAGCCATCCCTTCACCCCCCGTGCACGAAGCACCCCCGGCGCGGCGGGCCGGAGCTGCTAGGATGAACAGTGGGGGCCTGGGTGCGCGGGGGAGAACGGGTCCACCCCCGCCCGCGCTCCCACCGCGCGGCCCCCATCCGGTCGCCGCCTGGAGGTGCGACCTATGCTGTCCGCGATTGCCGGGCCCGCCGCCCGGCGCCGGGGCACCTGGTGGCCCGGCCTGCTGACCACGGGGGCCGCCACGCTGGCCCCGGCGGCGCTGCTGGCCCGGCGCGTGCCGGGGCGGCCCCTCTGGGCCGGCGCTGCCCTCGCCCCATGGGCCTATCTGCTGGCGCTGCGGCCCCGCCAGTTGCGCTGGGGCGCCACCCCCGCCGAGGTGGCCGCGCCCCTGCCCGGCGATGAGATCGTGCCCCGCCCCACCGTCGAAGCCACCCGCGCCATCACCATCGCTGCCCCGCCGCAGGCCGTCTGGCCCTGGATCGTGCAGATCGGCTATGGCCGGGCCGGCTTCTACAGCTATGCCCCGGTCGAGCGCGCGCTGGGCCTGCACGGCCTGCACAACGCCGATGCGATCCTGCCCGAGTTCCAGCACCTGGCCGTGGGCGACCCCGTGCCCCAGACCCCCGCCGCCGGCTGGACCGTGCGCGCGCTGGCCCCGCCGCACACTATGGTCTGGGCCGCCGACGCCGTGTCGAGCTGGACGTGGGCGCTGGCCCCGCTGGATGGCGGGTGGACCCGCCTGGTGGTGCGCACGCGCATCCGCTACCCGCGCACGCCGCTGTGGGCCGTCTTCTTCGTGCTGCAGGAAGCCGGCGGCGAGTT
>CBJNAR010000202.1:0-6472 GCA_966434075.1 uncultured bacterium | reverse complement strand
TCAGACGCATCCGCCGCGCGGGATGAAAATAACCCATGAATCAATCCTTCCCAGGAGAAGCCGGCACCGATCCGGATCGGTCGCCGGAATACGTTACGGAGCGAGCCCGGACGGGAATCCGGGTGCGCAGGCCCGGCGGCCTCGCCGGTGATCGAGGCGAGCGCGGGCGGCAATCCGAATAATACCAACGCCAGAATGGGCGGGCGCTGCCTCGATTTCCAGGCAACTGGGCAGCGGCCCAAAGCGGCCCTGTTATTGCTATGAACTCGCGTACCAGGCTTTACAGCCCTAGCGCGCCGAGGACCGGCAGATGGATGCCAGCGAGATCGCGCCTCATAAACAAGACGAACAGCCCGCCGCCGGGTTGCAGCGGGTGGGGCGGCTGCTCCAGGGGCGCGCCGCCCCACCGACCTACTTTCTCACCCGCTGGCTCTTCCTGCGCCTGCTAGGACTGGTGTACCTGTTCGCGTTCGGTGCGCTCTGGCCGCAACTGCCCGGCCTGATCGGCCCGAACGGCATCCTGCCCGCCGCCGGCTATCTGCACGTCTTCGCCTTGCAGAGCGGACCGGAACGCTTCCTGCAACTCCCGACCCTGGCCTGGCTGGGCACGAGCGACGGCTTCCTGCTC
This sequence comes from uncultured bacterium, assembly GCA_966434075.1. GTDB lineage: Bacteria > Chloroflexota > Chloroflexia > QHBQ01 > JAICKM01 > JAICKM01. Next base: position 5,844 of record CBJNAR010000202.1, on the reverse strand, counting down.
TTCCTTTGCGGGGCGGGCATGCTGCTGGCCCTGCTGGTCATCGCGGGGGTGCTGCCGGGGCCGGCCCTGGCGCTGCTGTGGCTCGATTACCTTTCCATCGCCAATATCGGGCAGGATTTCCTGGCCTTCCAGTGGGACTCCTTGCTGCTGGAGACGGGCTTCCTGGCGATCTTCTTCGCACCCTGGGGACTGCGGCCCGGCTTCGCCCATGAGGCGCCGCCCTCGCGCGTGGTGCTCTGGCTCTTGCGCTGGCTGCTGTTCCGCCTGATGTTCTTTTCGGGCGTGGTCAAACTCGCCAGCGGCGACCCCACCTGGCACAATCTCACCGCCCTCGATTATCACTGGTGGACCCAGCCGCTGCCCACGCCGGTCGCCTGGTATCTGTACCAGTTGCCGGACTGGTTCCAGACGCTGTCCACCGCGTCCACCTTCGTCGCCGAGCTATTCGCGCCGCTGCTGATCTTCGCGCCCCGCCGCGTGCGCTTCCTGGGTGCCGCCCTGATGATCGCGCTGCAACTGCTGATCATGCTCACCGGCAATTTCGGCTATTTCAACCTGCTCACCATCGCCCTGTGCGTCCCGCTGCTGGACGATGCGCTGTTGAGCCGGGTCTTCCCCGCAGATCTGCGCGCCCGGCTGCTCGAGCACTTCGGGCGCCGGACCGCTCCGGGCGCCCGGCTCCTGGTCGTCGTGCCGCAGGCGATCCTGATTCTGTTGCTCAGTTGGGTCCAGGTCAGCCGGCAAATATCGGTGGGCGTCGATGTGCCGCTGCCCGTGCTCGAACTCAGCGGGCGGCTCGCGCCCTGGCAACTGGTCAACGGCTACGGGCTGTTTGCCATCATGACCACGGATCGCGAGGAAGTGATCGTCGAGGGCAGCGACGACGGCACCCACTGGCGGGAATACACGTTTTTCGCCAAGCCCGGCGATGTGCGGCGCGCGCCTGCCTGGGTCGCCCCGTATCACCCGCGGCTCGACTGGCAGATGTGGTTCGCGCCTTTCGGCGGCCCCGGCGCCAACCCCTGGCTGACAAGCTTCCTGCGTGGGTTGTTGCGCGGGACGCCGCAGGTGCTGGCCTTGCTGCCCGCCAACCCCTTCCCCGCTGCCCCGCCGCGTTATGTCCGCGCCTCCCTCTATGCCTACCGGTTCACCGACATCCCCACTCGCCTGGCTACCGGCGCCTGGTGGCAGCGCCGCTTCGTCGCGCCCTACATCGCGCCCATGTCCAGCGCCGGTCCCTGAGTAGAGCGTCGGACCCAACTGTCATTCTGAGCGGAGCGAAGAATCTCGTCTTCGAGCGGGGTGCTGCGGCGCCGCGACTCTGCGCTGCACTCAGCGTGACAAGCCCATCGGTGTCATTCTGAGCGGAGCGAAGAATCTCGTCTTGGAGCGGAGTGCTGCGGCGACGAGACGCTTCGCTGCGCTCAGAGTGACATGGATAAGGGGAAAGGCTATTGATCGATCAAAATCCGCTTGCGTGTACCCACAACCGAACTCTGCGCCAGCACTCGGTGTAATACTCAATAGCGGGAACTTTTGGCGGGCCGGCAACGTCTGCACAAGAGAACCGGCCGGTACGCGATCCCTGTGCTATCCGGGGATTGTGCAGCTTGCATATAGGATTCCGGTGCTACTTTCGATATAGTAGACATAGGACCATTGGGCTATGCGGTGCGCATAGCAGCAAGCACCCTGGCACGACGGGATCCGGCCAGATCGCACACCATTTCGGGAAGGATCCGCAGTATGGACAGGTTCAATCGCGACTCGGCCCCGCCCTGGTCCGCTTTCGGCGCCATGCGGCGCATCCAGGTGCGGGCGCTCGGCTACGCCGCCCAACCGGCGCAACGCTGGACAAGCTGGGTGCTGGACGATAGCCCGGACTGCCTCGTCACCTATCGCCCGCCGCAGGGCCCCATCTTCCGCCGCCGCGAGATCACCTGGCCCAACCCGGCGCCAGCGATCACGTTATTCTGGCCGGCGCGCTGCTACCATCTCTCCTACCTCCTCGATGGCGAATCGCAGCTCTGGGGCTATTACGCGGGCATCACCAGCCCGCCCGTCCGCCGGCCTGGCTACCTGGAATACATGGGCATGGCCCTCGGCCTGGTGGTCGATCCCGATCTCACCTATACCGTGGACGGTCAGGGCCCCGGCCCGGCCGCGCGAGCGCCCGCCGCGCTACACCGGCAGACTCAGGATGCGTTACAACAGGTTATCGATCTGGTGGAAGCGCACGACCCGCTATTTCGCCCGCCGGTGCGCTGGCTGGCCGCGCTCGAACACGCCGAATCCGACCCCCTGGCCGAGATCGCGGCCATGGTCCGCTAGGTCGCAAGTCTCTTTACAAAGCCCGGCACCTGCGCTATAATCGACTTAGCCGCTCCATCTGAGAGTCGCCGGCTCTCGGTTTGCTGTGTGTCTGCAACCCGGCGCATCTGTTCTGCACCACAGGCTTCCGACTCGTCAGCGCGCACACGAATCGCTTCGGTGTCCACACCGGAGCGCAGGTGGTCTTACCCATATTGCCTATGACTAAGACCAGGAGCAATGAGATGGTTAATCGCGATAAGCCGTGCTATCTGACGCCAGCCGGCAAACGCAAACTGGAGCAGGAACTGGAAGAAATCCGCACCGTGCGCCGCCCCGCGCTGGCCGAAAATATCCGCCAGTTGAACGGCTTCGGGGGCTTCAGCGAAACCGAGATGGACGATTTCGTGAATGAGCAGAATCAGATCGATGCGCATGTCAAGGAGATCGAGTACATGCTGCGCCACGCCATCATCATCGCGGATGGCGGCGGCGCCGGCGATAAGGTGGGCCTGGGGTCGCACGTCACCGTGAGCGACGGCGGCGACGAAATCCACTGGACCATCGTCGGCTCAGCCGAAGCCAACACCCGCCAGGGCAAGATCTCCAACGAGTCGCTGGTCGGCGCGGCCCTGATGGGCCACGGCCCCGGCGAGGTCGTCAGCGTGCAGGCGCCCGGCGGTCTGCAGCAGTTCACTATCCTGAAGATCGAGTAAGCCGCCACGGCATCACGGGCGGCCGTCGCGTGCCGGCCGCCGGGCCGGGGCGCGGGGTCGCCGTCAAGGACAAGCATTTATGGACGACGACTCCACCGCCTATCCCGGACTCGAATTTGGCGACCAGGAGCAGCAGCGCCTCGCCAAGCTGCGCCAGTTGCGCGAACAGGGCCTCGATCCCTATCCCCCGCGCTTCCGCCGCACCCACACCCCCGCCGACACCCTCGCCGCCTTTGCCGAGTGGGAAGCGGCCCACCCCGCCGCCGCCGACGGCACGCGCGACGCCGAACCGCTGCGCGTGCGCACGGCGGGGCGCGTCATGGGCCGGCGCATCATGGGCAAGGCCTCGTTTGCCCATATCGCGTCCGGCGGCACGCGCCTGCAACTCTTTTTCCGCGCCGACGACCTGCCCACCCCGCCCAACGACTACGACGCCTTCAAGAAGCTGGTCGACATGGGCGATCACATCGGCGTCGAGGGCTTCATGTTCCGCACCAAGACGGGCGAGCCGAGCCTGCACGTCGAGAGCTTCGAACTGCTCAGCAAGAGCCTCACACCGCTGCCCGAAAAGTGGCACGGCTTGCAGGACCAGGAGTTGCGCTACCGCCAGCGCTACCTCGACCTGATCGCCAATGACGACGTGCGCCAGGTGTTCGAGCGCCGCTCGGCTCTGGTCAGCGCCATGCGCCGCTACCTGGACGGCCACGGCTTCCTGGAAGTCGAGACGCCGGTGTTGCAGCCGCTCTACGGCGGGGCCACCGCGCGCCCCTTCACCACCCACCACAACACGCTCGACCAGCAACTCTACCTGCGTATCGCCGACGAACTCTACCTGAAGCGGCTGATCGTCGGCGGGTTCGACAAGGTCTACGAGATCGGGCACGACTTCCGCAACGAAGGCATCGACGTGCGCCACAACCCCGAGTTCACCATGATGGAGTGCTACGAAGCCTACGGCGACTACGGCACCATGATGGAACTCGTGGAAGGCCTCATCGTCTACATGGCGCAAGAGGTGCTGGGCACGCTGCAGATCCGCCATCGCGGGCGCGACATCGACCTGACGCCGCCCTGGCGCCGCATCACCATGCGCGAGGCGCTGAAGCAGGCCGGCGGCATCGACTTCGCCGACTACTACGACGACCGCGACGGCTTCTATGAGCGGGTGCGCCAGATCCAGGGCGTCGAAGTGAACCCGAAGATGACCTGGGCGCAGATCCTCGACGAGGTGGTGGGCACGGTCGTCGAGCCGGCGCTGGTGCAGCCGACGTTCCTGATGGACTACCCGGCGGCCATCTCGCCGCTCGCCAAGCGCAGCCGGCAAGATCCGCACCTGGTCGAGCGCTTCGAGGCGTTCATCTCGGGCTTCGAGATGGGCAACGCCTTCACCGAGCTCAACGACCCGCTGGACCAGTACCAGCGCTTCGCCGCGAGCGCCGCCGACCGCCGCGCGGGCGACGAGGAGGCCCACCAGATGGACCTCGACTTCATCAACGCGCTCATGGTCGGCATGCCGCCGACCGGCGGGCTGGGCATGGGTGTGGACCGGCTGTGCATGGTCCTGCTCGACCAGCCCTCGATCCGCGACGTGATCCTGTTCCCGCACATGCGCCCGCGCTAACCGTGCCGGCACCACAACCGAATCGCCGCACAGGGGCGCCATTGGGCGCCCCTGCTGCTTTCGACGGTATAGACGGCCGCGCCCGCCGATCAGGGACGCCGGGCCACGCGCAGATCGGCGGGCAGGCCCAGGAAGCGGCCCAGGTCCGCCGCTGCGGCTTCCAGGCCCGCCTGCACCGGGGCGGACAGGTCGGCAAAGGGCGCCACGACGACCTCCAGCCGGTCACGCTTGCGGCCGCTGCGCCAGACTCCCTGCGCCCGGCCATCGACCAGCAGCGCGGGATGCAGGATGCCGCCGCCGGGGTGAATATGCCGGGCGTGGTCGGGCGCCACGCTCAGGCGCCGGTCGCGGTAGCCCAGCAGGTAGGTATCAAAGGCGGGCAGCAGGCGGACAACGGGCTGGGCGGGCAGCGGATCGTCCAGCCACTCGGTGCGCGTCTTGAGCAGCCAGGCCGGCTGCCCGTCCGCCTCCACCGCCAGCACCTCGTCCGCGATGCCCGCCCAGGCCAGGCGCAGGTCGGGCTTGGGCAAGCCCGACCAGGCCGCCAGGTCGTCGGGTCCCGCCGGGCCATAGGCCGCCAGATAGCGCCGGGCCAGGTCCGCCAGCGCCTGCGGGCGTGCCGGCGCGGGGGCCGGGGCGACCCACTCGTCCAGCAGCACAAAGGCCGGCTCGCCGTCCCGGTCCGGTCCCTGGCAGATGAGACCGCTCAGCGCGGCGTAGTAGAGCAGGTGGACGATGGCCTGCCCCGCCGTGGGGATGCCGTCCGCCGCGAGGCGCTGGGCCAGGTCGGCACGAGTGCGCGGCCCTTCGGCGGTGATCGCGTCGCGGATCAGGCGCATAGCCCGCGCACAGGTCGCATCGTCCAGGCCCAGTTGCGTGCGCCGTCGCGCGTCACCGCGCAGAAAGACGGGGCCGAACAGCGCCAGCAGCCCGCGCAGATCGGTCGCCGCCACCAGGTGCAGGGTGCCGCGCATGGCCCAGGTGCGCACCACCGTGCGCGCCGCGACCCGCGCATGCTCGACATCGCCCACCACCAGGCCCGGCCCGCGGACCCCCACCGCACGCATCCCCGCGGCGGCATCCTGGGCCTGGAGACCCGCCGCCTCATGGACGATCTGCGCCACATCCGGGGTGGCGGCGGATGGTGGGCGATAGAGTCCCTGCGCCCGCAGATGCAGCAGCCGGGTTTGATCGGCC
>CBJNAR010000201.1:0-6474 GCA_966434075.1 uncultured bacterium | reverse complement strand
CGAAACGGGTGTCTGCTGCGGATCAGGTGTCGTCGCCGGGGCCGGCGCTGTGCCTTCCAGCACCCGGTGCGCCGAGCCGATGGTGGTGCCGGGCGCCATCACGGCGACATGCGAGGCATAGGTGATAAAGACGCCCGCCGACGCGGCCCAGGCGCCGCTGGGCGACACGTAAACCATCACCGGCACGCGGCTGTTGAGGATATCTTGCGTGATCTCCTCCATCGAGTCGAGCTGCCCGCCGGGGGTATTGAGCTGGATGACCAGGATGGAGTTCTCGTCACGTTCGGCCAGTTCGATGCCACGCTTGACATAAGCAGCAGTAACGGGGTTCACGTCGGCGTCGAAGGTGAGCACGCGGGCCGTGGGGGTTGTGGCCTGGGCGGCGATGCTGCCGGGCACGGATGGGTGCGGGGCTGCCGGTAGCGGCTGATCCAGCGCCGCTGCTGCCGTGGGGCCTGCCGTCAGCAGCAGATAGCCCAGGAACAGGCAACTCAGGTACAGCAGACGAATCAGGCGCATCACAGGATCCTTTCCAGCCGGGGCAATATAGCTTCGGCGCTACATGCACTAAGGCGCGGGACACGTCGCCGGGCAAAGGCGTAGCTATATAGCATTATAAAGCATTGGGTGGAGTCCCGCTATCATTGTAGTATACGTAGCGGGCGGGCGCCAGGTTCCAGACCGCGGCACGCAGTATCACGGTCACCTATCACTCTGAGCGCAGCGAAGAGTCTCGTCTCGGTGGGGAACAGGCGCGATGCTTCGTGGACCTTGTCACTCTGAACGCAGCGAAGAGTCTCGTCTCGGTGGGGAACAGGCGCGATGCTTCGTGGACCTTGTCACTCTGAGCGCAGCGAAGAGTCTCGTCTCGGTGGGGAACAAGACGCGATACTTCACTACTCAAGGGCGGGACGATTTCTCGTGTTCGGCGAGCGGATCGGGGAAGGGCGGCCCGGCGCCGTCGTCTGCCGTGCCCGCGGCGCGGGCTCCGGCGCCGTTCGCCTGCACAGCCACGGGGGAGGGCGGTTCCACGGCCTGCGTGCCGGGCATCATGGCTTCGGGTTCCGCGCCGGGGGCGGGCGGCGCGGGCACCCCGCTTATGCTGTGCGGGTGCGACCGCTGGAAGCGCAGCCCGGCAATGGCGATCACCAGCACCAGCGCGGCGATGCCCACGACCGTGGGCAGCACGCCGATGAGGTCGGCCATGGCCCCGGCGATGACCAGCGGCACGATGAGGATGGTGTTGGAGACGGTGTAGAACGCGGCGAAGACCCGCGCCCGGATGTCCTCCGGGGCGCGTTCTTGCAGCACAGTTTGCGCCGGCACCGAGATAAACGAGTTGCACATGCCCAGGAAGAACCCGGCGGCGCCGATCACGATCTGGCTGACCAGCGTGGGCGGCGCGGGCTGCCCGATGAGCTGGGCGCCCAGCCGCAGCGCATCGTGGATCAGCGCCAGCACCAGCAGCCCGATCCCGGCGAACAGCAGGCCGTAGTTAATCATCGACGCCCGGTTGTCCTCGGTGGCGAAGCGCCCGACCAGGATCACGCCCAGGACCAGCCCGATCCCGCCCGGAATCAAGATGAAGTACAGGTGCTCGGGATCGACACTCAGCACATCCTGCAGAAACTTCGGCCCGCTCACGGCCAGCATCATGAAGACCGAGATGGCGACCGACCAGTAGAGGATGGCGATCATCAGCGCGGCGTCCACGCGGATGAAGCCCCAGCCCTCCTTGAATTCGTCCCAGGCCAGCCGCGCTTTCTCGCCCAGCGTGTCGGCCTCGGCCAGGTCGTCGTTCGCCGCGGCAGCCAGCAAGCCCCGCTCGGCCTCGACATCGGGCAGGCGCCAGCAGAGCAGCGCGCAGATGATATAGCAGCCGCAGAGCAGGATATAGAGCACGCGCAGCCCCAGCAGCGGCACCAGCAGCGTGCCCAGCAGCACGAACCCGATCAATTGCGACGCCGTGAGCGTCAGATTAAACAGCGAGTTGGCCGCGATCAGCTTTTTCCGCGACACCAGCAGCGGGATCATCGCCGCCTCGGCGGGCGCAAAGAACTGGCTGATCGCCGAGAACAGCAGGGTATTGGCATAGAGGATCGCCAGCCCCCAGAACACGTCGAGGTTGGCGACGAGCGTGGTACCCACGAACAGCAGCACCGCCAGGCCGCGTGCCGCGTTCGTCACCACCAACGTCCGCTTCTTCGACGTGCGATCGACAAACACGCCCGCGATGGCGCTGAAGAGGATCGCCGGAATGGTGAAGCAGATGACAATGCCGGCGGTGGCCGTGCTGCTGGCGTTCGACAGCTTGGCGACCTGCACCACCAGCGCGTAGTTGATCATCTGCTGGGCAAGCTGCGAGATGAGTTGGGCCATCCAGAGGAAGAGGAAGTTGCGATTGCCCAACACGGCGCCGAAACTGGCGCCCTGGTCTTCGTCGCTCTTCGGGTTCGCGGTGATGGCTTCCGCCATGGACCTGATCTCCTCAACGCGCGTCCGCCGGGCCGTTGCAGCGGATTATACGGCAACACGCAACCTTCCGCAATTCCCCGAGCAACCTCACCCCCGGCCCCTCCCCGCCGCAGGGAGGGGAGAACGCTACCCCCCTTCCCGCGGCGGGAAGGGGGGCAGGGGGGTTAGGTTGCTCCCCTACCGGGAGGCCGCTCCCGAGCAACCTCACCCCCGGCCCCTCCCCGCCGCGGGGAGGGGAGTCGCGCAGTACTAGTGCCGCGTTTCCCCCCTTCCCGCGGCGGGAAGGGGGGCTGGGGGGTTAGGTTGCTCCCCTACCGAGAAGCCCGGCGCGCAGAATTCCTGCTACGTTTGCATATAACGAAGAGATCGGTCCAATGCGGCGGATGCAAAGCGCCCCCGGTCTGTCGCTAGACCGGGGGCGCGGCGCGGACGGTGTTAGCGGGCGCGCTGGAGGGGCCCGGCAACGGGTTCCAGATCCGCCTGGTCGGAGAAATCTAGCTCCCCGCCCATTTCGACGGCGGCCACCCCGGCGAGCAGGGCTTCCGGCTCCTCTTGCGGCCCGCTCGTCGTGTGTGCCGCGCGGCCAGGGGTCAGCACGCGGCTGTGCGCCTGCTGGTAGCGCAGCCCCACGAAGGCAATCACCAGCACCGCGACGGCGATCAGCACCACCGTCTGCACCACGCCGAGCAGGTCGGCCATGGTGCCCGCGAAAAGGATCGGCACGATCAGGATGGCGTTCGAGACGGTGTAGAAGGCGCTGAAGACCCGCGCGCGGATGTGCTCCGGGGCGCGCTCTTGCAGCACCGTCTGCGCCGGCACCGAAATGAACGAGTTGACGATGCCCAGGAAGAACGCCAGCGCGCCGATGATGATCTGGCTGATCGCCACCGGCGGCGGCGGCTGGTTGATCAACTGCGCGCCGAATTGCAGCCCGTTATGAGCCAGCGCCAGCACCAGCAGCGCGGCGCCGGCGATCAGCAGGCTGTAATTGATCATCGCCGGGCGGTTCTGCTCCGTGGCGTAGCGCCCGACCAGCATCACGCCCAGCACCAGCCCGATGCCGCCCGGCACCATGATGAAGTAGAGGTGCTGCGGATCGACGTGCAAGACGTTGTGCAGGAAGTTGGGGCCGATGGTGCCCATCATCATGAACACCGAGATGGCGACCGACCAGTAGACGATGGCCGTCATCAGCGGCGGATCGACGCGGATAAAGTCCCAGCCCTCTTTGAATTCGCGCCAGGCCAGGCCGACTTTGTCGCCCAGGCTGTCGGTTTGGGCCTGGCGCAGCCCGGCGCTCGCCGTGATGCGGCCGGCTTCCAGGTCGGGCAGCCGCCAGGTCAGCCACGCGCAGAGGCCGTAGCACGCGAACAGCACCACGTAGAGCCACTTGTAGCCGATCAGCCCCACGAACAGCGGCCCGAGGAAAGCGAAGCCGATGAGTTGCGCCGCCGTGAAGGTCAGGTTAAACAGCGAGTTGGCGGCGATCAACTTGTCGCGCGGCACCAGCAGCGGGATCATGGCCGCCTCGGCGGGCACGAAGAACTGGCTCACCGCCGAGAAGATCAGCGTGTTGACATACAGCACGATCAGCCCGTAGCCGAGACTCAGGTTAGGCACCAGGATCGTCGCGACATAGAGCAAGACGACCACGCCCCGGCCCACGTTCGTGATCACCAGCATCCGTTTCTTCGACTGGCGATCGACAAACACCCCGGCGATGGCGCTGAAGAGAATGGCCGGCACCGTGAAACAGATGATGATCCCGGCCACGGCGGTGCCGCTCGCCGCCGACAGATCGGTCACCTGCACCACCAGGGCGAAGTTGATCATCTGCTGGGCGAGTTGCGAAAAGATCTGGGCGATCCAGAGATACAGGAAGTTGTGATTACGCAGCACGGCGCGGAACGCCGCGCTCTGGTTAGCGTTGGTGTTTGCGACGACGCTGGTGGCTTCTGCCATACGTTAGCAATCCTTATCGTCCGTTGGAGTGGATGCCGGCGCGGGGGATTCGTCACGAGACAGCAGTGTCTTGACCCGGCGCTCGAAAGTGCTGCGCGGTAACATCACGGCGTGGCCGCAGCCCACACACACCATACGGATGTCGGCGCCTGTGCGTCGCACTTGCCAATCGAAGCTGCCGCAGGGATGCGGTTTGCGCAGGCGATACACATCTCCCACCCGGATATCCAAAACGGGCATGGGATAGCTCTCTTTCTAGCTTGGCGGCGCAGCGGGTCCGGGCGGACCCGATTCCAGCCCATATTATACCACAACTATTCGCCCGGCGAACGCAATTTGCCTGGTCTCAGAATAGTACAAAATCCAGGACCGGCTGGTACAATAGTACCGGGGCACGGCGCTCCCCGGCGCGGCGGCGCCCGGCGCGTAGCCCGGTTATAAATTGCGCCCGCCCGCGCTCGGTTACTCTGCGCGGCGCGGGCCGCTCTATCCGGCTTAGAACGCCCCAGCCTGTTGGCCGATCGACAGGCACTTGACAGGCCGAGAGCGCAGGGTTAGGCTTAGCGCTGGATCGACTCAGGTTCTCGGCACCACACAGGAACACGCCCATGGATACCTCGCATCGGGACCATGCGATCGTCATCGGCGGCAGCATGGCCGGACTCTTGACGGCGCGGGCGCTCACCGACCTGTTCGCCCGCGTCACCGTGATCGAGCGCGACCGCTTGCCCGACGGCCCGCACCCGCGCAAAGGCGTGCCGCAGGCCCGCCACGTGCATATTCTGCTGTTGCGAGGGCAGGCCATCCTGGAACAATGGTTTCCGGGCCTGGAAGATGAGCTGGGCGCGCGCGGTGCGCCGCGCCTCGACGTGACCCAGGACGGCCTCTGGCTCAACCGCGCGGGCTGGGGGCCCGTCTTCGCGTCCGGCCGGTACGGGCGGACCTGTAGCCGCGATCTGCGCGAATGGGTGGTGCGGCGCCGGTTGCGCGCCATCCCTGCCGTGCGCTTCCGCGAGGAGTGCGATGTGGTGGGCCTGCTGGCCGGCCCAACCGGGGCGTGTGTGACCGGGGTCCGGGTCCGTCCGCGTGGCCAGACCCCCGGCGGTGCAGCCGTGGAGGAAGACCTGGCCGCCGATCTGGTCGTGGATGCCGGCGGGCGTGGATCGCGCGCGCCGGAGTGGCTGGCAGCCCTCGGCTACGCCAAGCCGCAGGAGCTGGTTATCAACTCTTTCCTGGGTTACAGCAGTCGCTACTACGCCCCGCCGGAGAACTTCGCGCCCCCGTGGCAGGGCCTGTATATCCAGCCCGCGCCGCCGGCCCACATGCGCGGCGGGGGCATCTATCGCGTCGAGGACGGGCGCTGGCTGGTGACCCTGGTGGGGATCGGCGGCGATTACCCGCCCACCGCCGACCCCGATTTTCTGGACTTCGCCCGCAGCCTGCGCAGTCCGGTCCTCTACGACGCCCTGCGGCACGCCACGCCGCTCTCACCTATCACCGGCTACCGCGGCACGGCCAACCGCTGGCGGTATTACGAGCGCCTGGCGCGCCGGCCCGAGCAGTTCGTCGTGATTGGCGACGCCGCCTGCGCCTTCAATCCGGTCTATGGACAGGGGATGACGGCCGCCGCCCAGGGCGCCGCGACACTGGCCGCCGCCTTGCGTGACCAGCGCCGCCGCCATCCCGATGGCGATCTCCGCGGCCTGGCCGCGCGGTTCCAGCGGCAACTCGCCCGCAATAACCGGCCGCTCTGGGCCATTGCCACCCTGGAAGATTTCCGCTGTCCGCAGACGGTAGGGGGCCGGCCCACGCCAAGCGACCGGCTGGCCCAGCGCTATATCGACCGCTTGATGCGCCGTGCCACGACGGATCGCGTGGCCTATCTGACATTGGTCGAGGTGTTACAACTGGTCCAGCCGCTCAGCGCCCTGGTCAGGCCGGGTATGCTGGCGCGGGTCCTGCGGCCCGGCGGCGCTCCGCCCCCGATGTGATCTAGCCTATGCCTGTCGGCGCCGGGCGGGGCCTGGCCGCAGTTTT
>CBJNAR010000200.1:0-6497 GCA_966434075.1 uncultured bacterium | reverse complement strand
GGTCATGCTCTCCACGCCCCCTGCCACATAAGCCGTGCCCCCGTTGCCGCGGATGTTGGCCGCGGCGTAGTTGATCGCGTCCAGTCCCGAACCGCAGAGCCGGTTCACCGTGACCCCGCCCACCGTGATCGGCAGGCCGGCCAGCAGGGCGGCCATGCGGGCCACGTTGCGGTTATCCTCGCCGGCCTGGTTGGCGCAGCCCAGCACCACGTCGCAGACCATGTTGGGGTTCATGCCGGTGCGGTTCATCAGCGCCTGGATCGCGCACGCGGCCAGGTCGTCCGGGCGCACATCCTTCAGCGCGCCGTTGTAGCGGCCAATCGGCGTGCGCACCGCGTCCACGATGAACGCTTCGCAGTCGAGGTTTTTGTCGAGTTCGGGGTTATGGGGGTGTTGGGCCATCGGCGTTGATGTCTCCTGATTCCAGCATGTTCCGCCCGGCGGATCGACGGCTCAGCGGTAGACTACGGCGCCCCTGTATCACCATGGGGGTCCGGTCGATCCCCCTATTATACCATAGTCACCGCCCGCTGCGACGGGCCGGGCCGACCCCCGGCACCGCCCGGAGGCTCAAGCCTCCGGCTACCGCTATGGAGGCCGCCTGCGCGGCCTCCATTCAGCCCGCGCAGGCGGGCTTTGTGCTCGTAGCCCGCCCCTTTTAGGGGCCGGGCGCCGCTGCGCCGGGCGCTCAGCCCAGCACGAAGGGCAGGAAGCAGCGCCGCACCTCCGAGGCGCCGGTCAGGCTTGGTTCGATGGTTTGCGTGAACCACGACGGATCGCCCAGCAGGAAGTGGGCGTGCAGATCGACCAGGGCGCCGTAGCGTTCGGCCATCTCCGCCAGCACGGTGTTCGCCCGCGCGTGGTTTGCCCGCGCGATGGTGGGATCGACGCCGAGAAAATCACGCTGATTATCGCCGAAGCTGGGGTCATAGACGTTGCCGATCAGCACCGGGCGGATGGGCAGCGCGCGCAAGAAGGCTTCGAGCGCGGCGGCGAACGCTTCCACGCCCGGCCCGTGGTCCAGGATCAGCCCTTGCAGCAGGTCGTTGCCTCCGATGGTCAGCAGGGCCATCGTCCGGCCGGCGACCTGCAACCCACGCGCCTGCGCCGGCAGCGCCGCGACGGTCGCCCCGTCGCGGGCGCGGTGCTCCAACCGGGCCGGGCCGCGGCTGCGTAGATCCTGGCCGGCGAACTCCGGGAAGCGCCGGTCGTCGTTCTGCACGAGCAGCCCACCAGGCGTGATCCCGAACTCGTTATAGTGGCCGCAGTCGAGGATCGAGTCCCCGAAGGTGTACAGCGTGATCATGCTTCGCTCCTGCCATAGCATACCTTTAGCCCGTTGCCGGTGTAGCACCGCTTCGGCACAATCCGGACCAGCCCCGCCCGGTGCGGTGCACAAAAAGAGCCGGGGCGGTGAGACACGCTCACCGCCCCGGTGTTGCTACGCCTTCCGCGCGTCTAAATCGCGCTTACTTCGGCATCTGTTGCAACGCGATGTACGAGGGGCGCGGGCTGAAGTCGCGGTTGAGCACGCTCCACGGCACCTTCTCGTCGCTGTTGGGCAGCCAGGGCAGCGTGCTGAAGTTGAGGTTCCAGACACACATCACGCCCATCCAGGGATAGTCGTTCTTGCCCTTCTCGAAGGCGCGGCGCAGGTAATCGGCCTGCATCTGGTCGCTGATGACCTGGCCGTACTCGTAGCCGGGCGCCGTGTTGTAGGTGGTCCAGCCGAACTCGGTCAGCCACATCTGCTTGTTGCCCTCGCCGGCCTGCTCCATGACGGCGCGCAGGTCTTCGATGCGGCGGAAGTAGAAGCTGTTGTCGGTGCGCCAGCAGGTGCCCTCCAGGTTGCGGTAGATCTCGGGGCAGTGGCCCGTGCCGGGATTGTCCGGCCACTTCTGGTCGGGCGAGTTGTTGTTCGAGCCGGGGTGCGCGCCGAGCACGTCATAGTAGTTCTTGGCGACGCCGCCCTGGTAGGCGTAGAACTGGCGCAGGTATTCCACGTCGTTGACGGCGATGTGCGGGTCGTTGAGGCCCACGGGGGTCAGCCCGCCGGTCATGACGATGGCGCTCGGGTCGGCGTACTTGACGGCCATGTAGCCCACCTGTAGCAGATCGACGTACTGGCCCAGGTTGACCGTGCCGCCGCTCTCGGCGGCGTAGTTCTGCTCGTTCCAGATCTCGTAGGCGGCGACCTTGCCTTTATAGCGGCTCGCCATCTGCGACATGAAGCCGGCGAAGGTGAACTTGTCGGTCGGCATGCCGCCGTTCTGGCCGGCCCAGCCGGGCGAGCGCACCACGCTCAGGATCAGGTTGACGCCGTTGGCCTGCGCCGCGTTGACCACCGGGTCGAGCCGCGCCCAGTTGATGCGGGCGGGGCTCTGCTGGTAGTCGGCCCAGACCACCTGCTGGCGCACCCAGTTGAAGCCCGCGTTCTTCGCCGTCTGGAGCACGCGGTTGCCGTCCACGTCGAACAGCCAGACGTTAAAGCCGTAGCCGGGATGCGGGCCGCTCAGCGGGAAGTTGCCCACGCGACCGGGGCCGCCGTAGCGCCAGTCGCGGTAGTGCAGGCCGATGTTGCCCATCTCCACCTGGAAGTCGGGCGTGTTCGTCGGCACATAGGTCAGCACGCGGCGCTCGAACGCCTGGATCAGCACGTCGGTCGACCTGCCGGCGATCTTGACGTTGGCCCAGTAGGCTTCGCTGATCGGGCGCCCGCTGGCGTAGAACCAGGGGTTGATCAGCCGCTCATTGCGGACGGCGCCGTTGACGTTGACCACGCCGTTCTGGTTCAGGAAGTCCCAGAAGGCCTGCGGGATGTTGTGCTTGGAGACATCGTCGTAGAAGACGTTGGTGATCTTGGGGTAGACCGTCTTGCCGGGATCGTCGGTCACGCTGCCGTCGCGGTGGATGACCTGGGCGGCGGGCTGGCCGATGCGCGACGGGCTGGGCCGGGCGCCGTTGGCGTTGGAGACGCTGGCGAAGCTGGCATAGGTCGGCGCGTTGGGGTCGTTGCTGTCGCCGGCGATCGGGATCTGGGCCGGCTGGCGCTGCTCGAAGGTGCTGTTGCCGATCTGCATTTTGCCGGAGATCAGTTCCACGGTGAGCAGGCCGTTGGTGACGTAGAAGGTGTCGTTGGGGTTGCCCGCCGGATTATTGATCTCCATACGGCTCTTGTCGAAATATTGCACCAGGTGCTGGCCCGACCCGTCGGGCGCGTCCACGTAGGTTTCGCTCATCATCGTGCCCGGCGCGGGGCCCCAGAACCAGGTGCGGGTGGTCTGGTGGGCGGCCACCGGCAGGTCGGTGCGATTCCAGACGCGCTGGAAGGCGGCGTCGGCGAAGGTGGGCGCGGCGGCCGGGGCGGCCACGGGCGCGCTGGCGGGGACCGTCGCGGGCGCCGCGCTGACGCCCAGGCTGGGCACACTCGCCGCCAGGGCCAGCGCCGCCATGAGCCAGGGGGAAAGACGTTTGTTCATTTAGCCTCCTTTTCAACCTGAACAATGAGTTAGCTGCAATCGGCCTGGGGCTTCGTCGGCGATGCCTGTGGTACGGCAGGCGGTAGAGTCCACCCGGCAAACACGTTGAATTATAGCCAGCGCCCCGCGCCTTGTCTATAAACGGGCCTCAGCATCCTCAACGTACAGCCCCGCCGCCGGTTGCACCCGGTCCGCCCTCCGTCTTTCGCCCGATTTGACGTAATTGTTATCTCTTTTTTCGTAACCTTTTTTCCCCCGGCAGCGTCTATAGATCAAAGCGCACCGGCCGCGTACTGGATGCGGCGCCCCACCACCCGGCGATTCCTGATTCCGGTGCCCAAGGAGGATCAATGGCACAACGACCCACCATTCTCATCGCGGATGACGACCCGCGCTTGCGGAAGGTGGTGGGGCGGGCCCTCGAACTCGAAGGGTACCACGCCATTACCGCCGCCGACGGCCACCAGGCCCTCGACCTGGCGCTGCGCGAGTCGATTGATCTGCTGATCCTCGACATTACCATGCCCGGTCCCGACGGCTTCAGCGTCGCCCAGCAGGTGCGCGCCGTCTCCCCGGTGCCGATCCTGCTCATCACCGCGCTCACCGCGGATGCCGGGCTGACCCGGCGCCTGGCGGGCGGGGCCGACGACTATCTGCTCAAGCCGTTCGGCATCGCCGAACTGGCCTCCCACGTCGAAGCGCTGCTCCACCCCGGTCCCGACCCCGACGCCTGTACCGCCTCGGCGGCCTGATCCGGCAGCCGCCGGATGCCCGGCGTATATATACAGGAACCATTCGCACGGCAGGGAAACCTGCCGTTCCTTTTTGCCTGCGAACCGGCGTTGCTTGGGCAGTAACGTTGGCCCTCCTTGATTCAATTAAAGGACCAAAGGGTAGCCGCAGACAGGGACCAACCCGCCTTGGGTGAGCCGGTGCTTTGTGGTATGCTTAGCAATTGAAACCATAGCGGGCCGGCGATCCGCACCGGGCGGGCCGGGCGCTGTGGCCGGCGCCGGGTCGCGCACCCCCATCCGCTTGCGTGCCACCGTAGTCGATTATGGCGATTTTTTAATGTATTGTTGACGCTCTCAACACCCGGATATTCACCTTTTGCGGCTATAATACAGCGAAGTGCGAAGGCGCGCTTCCTCACTCTGCGGCAACGGCGCCCGGACGATCCTCAACTGCCCTACTACCACGTGTTTATCGGAGTGACGCACTATGAAAGCCCCGAATAAGCAGGCGAACGTCGCGGAGACGATCAAACGCACGCTCGCCCATATGACCCGCCAGGAGATGGCGATCACGCTGATCATGCTGACGCTGCTGCTGGCCCTGGTCGTGACCCTTGGCCCGGCCACGCTGGGCGCGGTTACGGGCGCGAGCGGCGCCATCGTCGTGTCCCGCGTGTTCCTGCCCCCCCGGTAGCCGATCCCTGTCTCCGCGTTGCGCCGATCCGGCCCCGGATCGGCGCCGGTGCCGCGTACCTCGGACGCCCCATCCCGGCCGGGTGTCGCGCTGCTCGCAACACCGCGGGCGGCGCCTGGCACGCCTTTCAGGCGAATCCCCTGTCAGCATAAAGGGCTAAACTTCACTTCGTCGCCCTTGTGTTGCCGTTTGCGCCTGGCTGCTTGGGAAAGCTAATCCCCTTCGATCTCCCACGCCCGGTTTGGCACAAATTCCTCGTAGGCCGGCCACAGCCTGCTTCCCGCCCCCGCGCGGCAGGTTGCGGCCCGATTTCTGCTATGCTTGCCTGGCAGAACCCCAGCGGTCCGGCGTTTTACCGAGGAGGAGTATCATGGGTGACCCCGCTGCAAAATCCGACATCTTCGTCTTTTTCGGCGCCACCGGCGACCTGGCGAATAAGCAGATCTTTCCCGCGTTGCAGGCCATGGTCGGGCGCGGCACGCTCACCGTGCCGATCATCGGCGTGGCCGGGCGCTCGCTGACCGACGACCAGTTGCGCGAGCGCGCGCGCCAGAGCCTCGAAGCGCACGGCGGCGTAGACGAAGCCGCCTGGGCGAAGATGGCCCCGCTCCTGCACTATGTGGGCGGCGATTATCGCGACCCGGCCACCTACCAGCGGGTGAAGGCCGCGCTGGGGGATGCGCAGCGCCCGCTCTACTACCTGGCGATCCCGCCCGATTACTTTGAGCCGGTGGTGGGCGGGCTGGCCCAGGCCGGCGCCTTGAACGATGCGCGCGTGGTGCTCGAAAAGCCCTTCGGGCGCGACCTGGCCTCGGCCCAGGAACTCAACGCCACGCTCCACCGCTATCTGCCCGAACCGGCCATTTTCCGCATTGACCATTACCTGGGTAAGGAGCCGGTGCAGAATCTCCTCTTCTTCCGCTTCGCCAATGCGTTCCTGGAGCCGCTCTGGAATCGCGACCATGTGGCGAGCGTGCAGATCACCATGTCCGAGGACTTTGGCGTGGAAGATCGCGGCAAGTTCTACGACGAGGTGGGCACGATCCGCGACGTGATCCAGAACCACATGATGCAAGTGCTGGCGCTGCTGACGATGGAGGCCCCGTCGAAGGAAGACCCGGAGGCGGTGCGCGACCAGAAGGCCGTGTTGCTCAAGGCGATCCGGCCGCTCGATCCGGCGGAGGTGGTGCGCGGGCAATACACGGGCTACCAGGATATCGAGGGCGTGGCGCCCGGCTCCACGACGGAGACGTTCGCGGCAGTGCGCTTGCATCTCGACACCTGGCGCTGGGCCGACGTGCCGTTCTACATCCGCGCGGGCAAGCGCCTGCCGGTGCGGACGACGGAGGTGATCGTCGATCTGAAGCGGCCTCCGCAGGCGGTCTTCTCCACCGTGGAACCGGAACGGCCCAACTATTACCGCTTCCGGATCAGCCCGGACGTGTTCATCGCGCTGTATGCGGACATAAAGCGACCGGGCGATGCGATGGTAGGCCAGCCGACGGAACTGGTGGCCGTGCGCGCGACGGCGGGCGATATGAGTCCATATGAGCGCCTCTTGAGCGATGCCTTGCACGGCGACGCCACGCT
>CBJNAR010000199.1:0-6503 GCA_966434075.1 uncultured bacterium | reverse complement strand
CGTGCTGGGCCGCCAGCAACTCTTCACCGAAAACACGCTCACCGCCATCTTGCCCTTGCTGGCGCGCAAAAACCTGAGTACTCTGGGGCGGGTCGCGTCCCTGTGGGCCGTGGTGCTGGCGACCAACCTGATCGGCGCGCTGCTGTTCGCCTGGGCGGCGGGTAACACCTCGGTGTTTGGGCCGGATCTCCAGCAGGCGTTCGGCGAGATCGGGCGAGATGCGATCAGCGTGGGCGCGGGCAATGCGGTCCTGCGCGGTATCTTTGCCGGCTGGCTGATCGCGCTAATGGTCTGGCTCATGCCCGCCGCCGAAGCCGCGCGGGTGCAGATCATCATCATCATTACCTATATCGTCGGCCTGGCCGGATTCACGCATATCATCGCCGGCTCCATCGAAGTGCTGTATATGGTCACGACGGGCGCCGCCGATTGGGGCACGGCCCTGGGCGGCTACATCCTCCCCACGCTGCTGGGCAACATCCTGGGCGGGGTGGCCCTGGTGGCGGTCCTCAATTACGCGCAGGTGATCGCGGGCAGCGACCGGCCGGGCGAACAGCCTGAGCAGCCCGGCCAATAGGCGAATGGACGGTCCAGGTACGCGGGCTGTGTATCTGGACCGTTCAGCTAAGCGGGCCTTCCCCGGCCCGCCTTGATTCCCTGGACTTTAGTCCCGCGGGGATTGTATTGCACACCAATCCCCCTTAACATAGGAAGGAACAGCGCGCGCGGCCCGCGTCTGTATCGTGGCAGTTACCCTACCCGGCCCCGGCATGCCGGATACATCAAATGACGGCGACAGCCCAGTCGCAGCAGATGAAGGAGATACTAGGATGAGTTACGGAAATCAGACCCCGCCGCCTGGTGGCTACGCGGCTCCGGTCGCCGCAGCGGGCGGTACCAACGTCCTGGCGATTATTTCGCTCGTCGCCGGGATTCTGGGGTTGGTGCTGTTGTGCGCCTTCCTGGGGCCGATCAGCTTCGTCTTCGGCGTCGTCGCGGCGGTGCTCGGCTTCGTCGCGCGCAACCAGATCAAGCAGCGCGGCCAGGGCGGCAGCGGGCTGGCGATGGCCGGCCTGGTCATCGGCATCGCGGCGGCGGTCCTCGGCTTCGCGGAAGTGGCCGGTCTCGCCGCGCTCATCGGACTCAGCGCCGCGGCGTCGACAAGCCCCTGAGCGACGCCGATAGCGCTCTTTCCGTAAATCGCACCCTTCGCGCACCGCTGGTCCGATAGCTTCCTCGCTATCACGACCAGCGGTGTTTTGCATCCCCCCGGCCAACGATCCAAGCTGCCTCCCATTCTGCCTGCCCGGCTGGTTCAGGCCCCGCGTAACTCCTATCGCGCGGCTACAATATCCGAATCTGATCCGTTGGAGTGAGAATATAGTATGCCGGCAATCGGCATATCGCAAACGACTCAGGAGAAACTTGATGAGTGACGGAAATCAGACCATGCCACTCGAAGGTGGCTATACCGCACGCGCAGCAGGGACCGGAGCCGGTAGAACTAATCCACTGGCGATTTTGTCGTTGGTGGTCGGAATGCTGGCACTGATACTGATGCCGATATGCGTCGTGCTTGGCCCGGTCAGCCTGGTGCTCGGCGGCATCGCGGCAGCCCTTAGTATCGTTGCCCGGAATCAGATAGGGCAACGCGGGCAGGCCGGCGAAGAGCTAGCGCGGGCCGGCTTGGTTCTCGGCATTATCGCGCTGTCACTGGGCTTGGCGGCGACCATGCTCATCGTCATCCTGACGGCGGTAGGCTCCGGTGTGGTGAGCGGGCTCGACGCCACATCCACCACTGTCCCGATCCCCTGACCCTGAGACCGGGGCACCGCTGGTAACACGGCCCCGGCCCCGCCAACCCACCGCCGGTCCGCTAGCGCCCTGCTGCCGGGCCCGGCGGTGCCGCATCCCCGGTCCTTCCCCGCCCCCACCGCTCGCGCCCGACGCTTCCCGCACTACGCAAAATTACCGACCCTGCTCTCCCGATCCGGCCTGAAAAACGCGCAAAGGTGCCGATGCGCCCAGCGGCGTGCCCTGCTATGCTGGTACTAGACGAGTCCGGCGTCCGAGCATAGCTGCCGGTAGCGCAGCGGGACCGCGCGACTCGCCCGGCGACCCGGCCTGGGTAGGGGCGCGCGCCGGGAACAGAAGGAGGAACCACGATGCAGATCCAAGCGACGATCTCCTGGCCGGGGCGCCTGGCCCGCGATGTGTTGCAGCCGCCCACGCTGGCGGTGCTCGACCTGATCGCGCCCGCCGCAGTCGAGGGACGCGAGGCGCTGGATGCCCTGGCGGGACCGGTGCTGCTGGCCGCCAACCACACCAGCCACCTGGATACGCCTGTGATCCTCCATGCGCTGCCGCAGGCGCGGCGGCGCCGGGTGGCCGTGGCGGCGGCAGCGGATTATTTCTTCACGCGCCCGCGCCTGGGCGCCGTGGTGGCGCTGCTGTTCGGCGCGGTGCCCTTTGGGCGCGGGCGTAGTGCGCGGGTATCGCTGAACGACTGCGCCGGGTTGTTGCGCGCGGGCTGGTCGGTGCTGCTCTACCCCGAAGGCACCCGCACGACCACCGGGCGCATCGGCCCGTTCCGGCCCGGCATCGGCTTCCTGGCCGTGGAGCTGGGCATGCCTGTCGTGCCCGTTCGCACGGAAGGGCTGTTCGACATCTTCCCCAAAGGCCGGCGGCTGCCCCATCCGGGCCGGGTCACGGTCCACTTTGGCGCGCCGCTATGGTTCGCCGGCGACGTGTCGCACCGGGCGGCCACGGCGGCTATCGAAGCCGCGGTGCGCGCGCTGGGCAGCGCAGAGCCTGCCCAGGAAGGAGGCCCCAATGGGCGGAATCTATCGCATTAAGCCGCGGTTCCAACAGGCGCTCTCCGGCATCGCGGGCGTTCTGACCGTCTGCCACGTGCACCCCGATGTGCTGACGGCTGCGGCTTTCGCCGTGGCCCTGGCGGGCGGCGGGGCACTGGTTGCGGCCCACTGGGTGCCCATGCTGCTGCTGCTGGTGCCGGTGCTGGCGCTGGCGCGGACGGCGTTGAACGCGCTCGACGGCATGGTAGCGCGTGCCGCGGGCCTCGCCCGGCCCTGGGGCGAAGTGCTTAACGAACTGAGCGACCGGCTGGCGGATGTCGCCTTTTTCGCCGGGGTGGCGCTGGCGCCCGGCAGTTCCCCGGCACTGGGCAGCGCCGTACTGGTGGCGATGCTGCTGAGCAGTTACCTGGGCACGGCGGCGCGCGCCGCGGGCGGGCGCCGGCAATACGGCGGGATCATGGGCAAGGCCGACCGCATGATCTACCTGGGCGGGGCCGCCGTGCTCGCCTTCCTGCTGCCCGGCGTGCCTGTGTTCAGCGGCTTCCTGGCCCTGGTGCTGGCCGGACTCGGCCTCACGATCCTTTCGCGACTGCGAGCGACCTATGCTGATCTCCAATCCCCTTCATAACCCGCTGTTCGGGCCCAGCCTGCTCGTGGTGCTGGGCTTGCTGGGCGGGGCGCTGCTGCTGCTGGTGCTGGGCACGCGCGGCAACCTGGCCCGGCTGCGCGGCAGCGTGCTGTTCCGGCGCTGGCAGGTCTGGACGGTCATCGCGGTGCTCTACGGCGGGGCGCTGCTGGGCGGCGCCCTGCCGACGCTGGCCCTGCTCAGCGGACTGGTCGCGGGCGGGCTGTGGGAATACGCCCGGCTGGTGGGGCTGCCGCGCAGCTACCGGCGCGTGCTGCTGGGCACCGGCGTGCTGGCCGGGCCGGCGGCGCTGTTCGCGCCGGGCGTGTTCCAGGCGCTGCCGCCCCTGCTGCTGCTGGCCGGCACGTTGCAGCCGCTGGTGCGCCGCGAGAGCGGCGTGCGCCACTTCGCCTTCGCCGTGCTGGGCTGGGGCTACATCGCCTGGTTCCTGGCCCACCTGATGCTGCTTTATCGCTATGTGGACGGCGGGCCGGGCATCCTGCTGGTGCTGGGCCTCGCCACCGGCCTCAGCGACATCGCCGCGTTTACCGTTGGTCGCCGCTTCGGCAAGCACCCGCTGGCGCCGGCAATCAGCCCCAACAAGACCTGGGAAGGCGTGGCGGGCAACGTGCTGGGCGCCTATCTGGGCGTGGGCCTGCTGGCCGTCGCGCTGCCCGCACCCATCCGCCCGCTGCTCGTGGCGCTGCTGCCGCTGGTCATCGCGGCGGGCGCCGTCTGGGGCGACCTGCTGGAGTCGCGCATCAAGCGCGAGTTCGGCGTGAAAGATGCCGGGGCCTGGCTGCCCGGTTTCGGCGGCCTGCTCGACCGCGTGGACAGCTTCCTGATCGTGATCCCGCTGGTGTACTATTTTCTGCGGCTTGTTGGCTCGTAAGCCATCGTAAGGTTGCGGCGTCCGGCGGGTTGTGGTATACTAAGGCTCAGTATAGCATGGCTGGACGAGTCAAGCGATGCCCCGTATTTCACCCTAATTCATGTACCCGTCGCAGGTTCGCGGAATGGACGTGCGGCGTGGAGGAGGTTCTCGCCCAATGGCGTTGGAGAAAGAGCAGAAGGAACCGATTATCGGCAAGTATGCGACGCACGAAGGCGACACCGGGTCGCCCGAGGTGCAGATTGCGCTGCTGACCGAACGGATCAACGGCCTGGTCGGCCACCTGAAGATCAACAAGCACGACCACCACAGCCGCCGCGGCCTGCTGATGCTGGTCGGGCGCCGCCGTCGGTTGCTGCGCTACCTGAGCAAGAAGGATGTCGCGCGCTACCGGACGTTGATCACCAGCCTGGGGCTGCGCGAGCAGCGCGCGCGCTCCCGGTAAGCACGCCCCCTGCAAGGCCGCACCCCGGTGGGTGCGGCCTCGTTGCACCGGTTTCGCACACGCAACACACGATCAGAAGCAGGTATTGCCGGTCACACACCCACGCCCCCACGAGCAGTTTCCCCCGGCATCCCGGCGCCGGAGTGATGGCACGCGGTTTGCACAACAGCACGACGGAAGAACCCCGCGCGGCGGAGCGCGCAGCAGAATGGATGAGCGGGCGCGACCCCGCGACGTAAAGGACAACCACGAACCGAGGGGTGATCGGCGACCCGGCGCCCGGCAACCGGCGCCCAGCACCCCGTCCACCCAGGGAAGGCCCCCTGAACACGCGACACATGGAGCTGCCATCCGTGTGCCCGCAGGAGTAACGTACGGCGGCCAGGCCGGCCGTGTACCAGCAGCACCGGGAATCCATGGGACTCCGGACCCGGATTGAGCTACCAGAGAGGGAATAGTATGCAAGTTCATCGTACAGAAACTACGGTCGCGGGGCGGACGATGACCCTGGAGACCGGGCGTCTTGCCGAGCAAGCGCAGGGCGCCGTTCTGGTGACCTATGGCGAAACGGTTGTGCTCGCCACGGTTGTCGGGGCGTATGAGGTGCGCGAAGGCACCGATTTTCTGCCGCTGACTGTCGATTACGAAGAAAAGATGTATGCCGCCGGGAAGATCCCAGGCGGTTTTATTAAGCGCGAAAGCCGCCCCAGCGAGGCGGCCATCCTCACGTCGCGGTTGACCGACCGCCCGCTGCGCCCGCTCTTCCCCAAGGGCTACTACTACGAAGTCCAGATCATGGTGACGGTACTCAGCGTCGATATGGAGACCGACCCCGGCGTGTTGTCGATCATCGGGTCGAGCGCGGCGCTGTCGATCTCCGACATTCCGTTCAAGGGGCCGGTGGGCGCGGCCCGCGTGGGCTATGTGAACGGCGAGTATGTGCTGAACCCCACCTATGAGCAGTTGGCCGAGAGCAAGCTCGACATGATGATCGCGGGCAGCCGCGAGGCCGTGCTCATGGTCGAGGCCGGCGCGCACGAACTGACCGAGGAGCAGATGCTCGAAGCGGTCAAATTCGGCCACGCCGGGTTGCAGAGCAGCATCGACATCCAGGAGCAGTTGATCGAGGTAGCCGCCAGGCCGAAGCGGGCCTTCGAGCCGCCGGTGCCCGACACCAGCGATGTCGATAAGATGCGCGAGATCCTGGGCGACCGCCTGCGCACCGCGCTCTACAACGCCGACAAGGCCACCCGCGAGGCCGCCACCGACGAAGTGCGCAAGGAGGCCGTGGCCGCCTTCGCCGCCGATGCGCCCGAAGACGAGAAGGCGGGTATGGTCGCCAAAGCCGAGAAAGCCTTCGCCTCCATCATGAAGAGCGAAGTCCGCAACGCGATCCTGGACCGCGGGCTGCGCCCCGACGGGCGCGGGCCGACAGATATCCGCCCGATTAGCGTGGATGTGGGCGTGCTGCCCCGCACGCACGGCTCGGGCCTCTTCACCCGCGGCCAGACCCAGGTGCTGACCATCTGCACGCTGGGCACGGGCGACGACGAGCAGATGCTCGACGGCCTGGGCGTCGAGACCAAGAAGCGCTATATTCACCACTACAACTTCCCGCCGTTCAGCACGGGCGAGACGCGCCGGGCGCGCGGGCCGTCGCGGCGCGACATCGGGCACGGCCACCTGGCCGAGCGCTCGCTGGTGCCGGTGCTGCCGAGCAACGAC
>CBJNAR010000198.1:0-6508 GCA_966434075.1 uncultured bacterium | reverse complement strand
CTCCTTTTCGATGATGGAGGCGAGCGTCAGGGTTTCCAGCATGTTGAGGGTGATGGTCCAGTGCGTCGCGTCGACTCGGGTCATGGGCAGCGAAGCCGGGTCCCATTGCGGATAGGGCGCCGGGAAACTGCCCGCGATATGGACATCGCGGCCCGTTGCGTCGGTCGTCGCGGGCACCGTGGCCTTGAAGGTCACGGCGATCATCTGGGCTTCCGCCGTGGCGCTCGCCTCGTTCGAGTTGGCGGAGCGGTTGAACGAGGTGTCCTGTGCCGTAACCACATAGTAGTACGTCGCGTCCGTCGTCACCGCCTGATCGACGTACTGCGTCGTTCCGGCGGGCACATTGGCGATCTTGCTGTAGGGGCCGCCGCTGCTGTTGCTGCGCCAGACCTCGTAGCGGTAGAGGTCGCCTTCGCCGTTGGCGTTCCAGCCGATGGTGATCGAGGAGGCCGAACTGCCCACGCGGTGCAGATTGGCCGGGGCCGCCGGGGCCGTGGTATCGCTCGACGGGTTCACCGTGAGCGCGCCGCGATCCCCGGAGTCGGTGTAAGCGTAGGTCCAGTGCCCGCCCAGGTCGGTGCTGAAGCGCGCCAGGTACTGGAAGGACCCGGTCTGCTCCGGCGTGAAGTCCACCTTGTACTCGTCGTTGTTGCCAACGTCGGTGTTATAGGTCATCGGCACCCAGGACCAGCCGGTCGGGTCGCTGCCGGTGGCACCGTAGGCGAACTGGGCCAGCACGCCCGCGCCCTGGCCCGCCGCGTTGGTCACGCCGTCCACCCAGACCTGGGCGTAGACGGTCTGGCTCTGCTGGGCGTTGATGGTAATGGTCAGGGACGGCGGCCACAGGTGGCCGGCCCAGCCGACGGGCGTATACGGCACCGCGCTGGCCTCGTTGCTCCACTTGCTCTCGTTGCCCGCGCTATCCAGCGCCGTGACCACGTAGTAGTAGGTGGTGCTGTTCTCGACGGTCGTGTCGGTGTAGCTCGTGCCCGTTGCGGTGCCCACCAACTGGTAGCCGCCCCCGCTCAGCGGGCTGCGGTAAACCTTATAGGAGGCCGCACCCGCCGCAGCAGACCAGGTGAGCACCACCTGGTGATCGCCCGCCTCAGCCGCCAGGTTGTGCGGCGCCTGCGGCGGCGTCAGGTCCTGATTCGCATCGGCGACGAAGATCGCGGCGCCGAGGGCGGGCAAGGTGACGACGAGTTCGCCACCCGCCGAAGTCGCGTGCAGCCCGCCGAACACATCGGTGAAGCTGACGCCGTTGCGCAGATACCCGGCCAGCGGGATGTGCAGCGTTTGCGGGCCGGTCTCGTTGCGATTGACGGCCACGATACCCACCTGAGCGGCGGTGCGCATGCCGTAGGCCAGCGTGCGGTTGGCGTCGTCGGTGAGCAGGAACTGGAGCGCGCCGTCGCGGAACACCGGGTTAGCCTGGCGGATGGTCGCCAGTTGCCGGTAGTGGGCCATCATGTTGGCGTCGCCGCCCGGCACATCGACGTTCCAGGGGAACGTGCGGCGGTCGTCGGGGTCGTCCGAGCCGGTCATGGCGACCTCGTCGCCGTAGTAGATGGTCGGCGCGCCGGGCACGGTGAACTGGACGACAGTCGCCAGCTTGAGGCGTTGCTTGCCCAGCGCCAGGTTCGCCGCGTTGAACTCCTTATCCTCGCGGTTGTTCTGGCCCGGTGTCAGGCTCCACAGGATGCGCTCGGTGTCGTGGCTGTCGAGCAGGTTCATCAGCGTGTAGTAGGTCGCGTCGGGGTAATCCTCGCGCAGCGAGTTGAGTTTGCGCGCGAAGAGGGACGGCGGTTCGTTGCTGGCGCCGTCGTCGGGGAAGCCCTTGTTGTCCACGGTGCCGAAGAAGCCCTGGATCGCGTTGCGGAAACGATAGTTCATCGTCGTATCGGCCTGGTCGCCGTGGATCTTGGGCAGGATTTCGTCCTTCTTCCACAGCTCGCCGATGATCGGCGCGTCGGCCTTGGTCTGCTTGACTGCGGTGCGGAACTGCTGCCAGTAGTCGGCGGGGAAGGAGCCGTCGCCCATCACGTCGAGGCGCCAGCCGCTGCCGCCGTTGTTCAGCCAGTACGGCGCCACGCTGTTGTTACCCTGGGCATAGACGAGATCGCGCACCGCCTGCACGTTCTTGTTCAGCACCGGCAGGCTGTCGAAGCCGAACCAGGCGTCATAGGTCATCGTGTTCTGCCCGGTCGGCCCGGCGCACGGCCCACCCGCCTGATCGTGGAAGGTGAACCACGAGCGGTAGGGCGAGTTGACGCTTTCGCAGGCGCCCACGTCGGCAAAGTGGTGATAGCGGTCGAAGTACTTGCTGTCCGACGAGACGTGGTTGAACACACCGTCGAGGACGATGCGCATGTTGTTGCGCTGCGCATGCTTGACCAGGTTATCCCAGTCCTGCTCGGTGCCGAAGAACGGGTCGATATGGAAGTAGTCCTGGGTATCGTAGCCGTGGTTCGAGGCCGAGTCGAAGACCGGGTTGAGGTAGAGGACGGTGACGCCCTGGCTCTTCAAGTAGTCGAGCGCCTGGTCCACGCCCTTGAGGTCGCCGCCGAAGTAATCGCGCCCGCGAGGGCCTTCGGTGCAGGGCTGGGCCGGGTTGACGTAGTGGGTGCAGTAGCCTTCAGGCAGCGCCGACCAGATCTTCTTGATGATCTGATCGAGCGGGTTGGTCGGATAGCTGTAGCGCGGTTCGGTGCCGGTCGGGTCGTTATTCGAGCGCCCGTTGCGGAAGCGGTCGGGGAAGATCTGGTAGATGACCGCGTTCTTCATCCACGAGATGGGCTGGAACTGCGGGCTGAAGACGGTGATCGGATAGCTGTTGTCGACCAGGTTGGGCGTAGGCACGCCCCAGCCGCCGTCCTTGAAGTTGTCGTCGGCGTAGTAAGCGGTGGCCGTGCCGTCGGTGACAATGAAGCGGTAGTAGAGCGTGGTGAGTTGGGTGGGCGTCACCGTGGTCTGCCAGTAGTCGCAGGTGTCGTTCGGCAGCGCGGCATCATAGCAACTCACGCCCGCCGCAGTGATTTGCAGGTTCTGGAAGGACTGGCTACTGGTCGCCGTATCGTAGAAGCGGGCGGTTACGCCGGTCACATCGTCGTGGAAGGTGCGGAAGCGCAGGGTGATCGGCGTGTTGGGGTTGACGGCGCCGCCCGGCTGCCGGTAGATCGCGTCCTGCGAGTTGTGGCCCAGGCCATTGTACTCGACGTTGTTGTCGTGGCCGTGACCCGCCGAGATAGTCAGGATGTGGCTAGTAGAGTCATAGCGGAACGTCACCTTCGCGCCGTCCGCCGGGACGGTGAAGGGAATATTCGGGCCGCCGGGCACCCCGCCCTGGCCGTAATTCTCGTCCCAACTCTCGTTAATGGTAACTTTGGCCTCATAGTTGCCATGCGGGATCGCGGTCGTCTCGAAGGTGTAGATACCGTCGCCGTCGATGTCCTGCAACCAGGAGCGCAGGCAATCGGGCTGCCAGTCGCCGGAGCAGCCCAGCGCGGCCTGGAAGCTGCCCGGCACCGTGGCGATGACGGACGACTTGTTGTCGGTGATCCAGTGGCTTTTGTGGTCGTAGTAGAACTTGACGGCGCTGCTCGTGCCCAGATTGAGCGGAATGTTGTCGCCGCCCGGCACGGCGTGCAGCCCGTAGTTCTCGTCCCAACTGTTATTAAGCGCGGCCTTATATTCATAGCTGCCCGCAGGCACGGTCCACGTGCCCTGCCAGACATCGTCGCCGGCATCATACGCCAGATGCGTCGCGGCGCAGCCGGGATCCCAGTCGCCGCCGCAGCCCAGCTCGCTCTGCAGATCGCCGGCAATCGTGACGCTGCTTGGGTTGGGGCTATCGGCAAGAACCGTCGCCGCCGGTGTGCCGAGCGCGCTGCCGGGCAGGATCAGACTCAACGTCATGATCGCCAACAGCACACGCATACTCCAATGGCGTTGCTTTATCATGCTTACCACTCCTCCTCTATGCAGATCTTTGTCTTCGGGCGCGCCCTCAGTTCCCGCCGCGCCGTGCCGGTCGGGGCCGAACCGGGCGGCGACAACGCCGGTAGTTGTCCGGGAATCGCGGAAGAACCAGTCCTAGCCGAAAAGTACTAGGACTTAACATTCAAGTATACCGGAAATACTACCAAAAACAACAGTGCCGGGGCCATCCTTGCGAGGTTGTAACCAAAATCCTCCGTGCGCCGGCCCCGCGCCGACCACACATGCCGCCCAACCGGGCGTCTTTGCCGCTCCGCGCCTTTCCAAAACCAATTTGCGACAGGCCGCTACTTTTTGGCCGGCCCCGCCGTTGCTCGTTACGTAAGCCACTGCAGAGGCCCGATTAGCTTAGCTAAGCTGAACATTGTTCCATCTTGCATCATAATTCTGCCCAGGAGGCTAACTACCATGCGCGGCCAACACTCTTCTCGCCTGTCCCGGACACTCACATTCGCGTTACTGCTACTCGGCATTGCTCTTCTCAGCCTGCCGGGCACCCATGCCCTGGCGGCCTCGCGGGTGCCTGGTATTTCGATTACGCCGGTTCCCGTGACCACGACGGGCCTGCAATTCACCCCGGCCCTGGTAACCGGTGGGCTGAGCGCCGGCAGCCTGGCCACCTACCGCCTGAACCTGCATAACTACGGCCCCGAAAGCGTGCCGTTCAAGCTGGATGTGATCAATCCGGATGGGTGGAAGGTACAGGTCAAGACGAGCGACGTGGCGATCAAGGCCGGGGGCGACGTGACGGTGGCGGTGACGGTGGGCGCACCGGTGATCAAAACCGGCAGCAAGACCGCGATTACCGTGAGCGCCTACAGCCCGACGAGCAGTACCAAAACGCAACTCAACCTGCAAGTCCTGTACCCGAGCACCGGGCCGTAGCGGACCGCGCAATGCGCGAACACAGCGAGGGGGTAGCGCGACGCTACCCCCTCATCTTGCATACATGGCCCTGGCGCCCGCGGGCGGGATCGTTACGTCACGGTGAATGCTTCTTGTTGTCCACGGCCGACGACCGCGATGACCCGGTCGCCGCGCGCCACGCCGCTTGCATTGCGGAAGAGAACAAAGCCCCCGGTGCGCCGCAACGCGCTGCGGCTAGCCAGCGGGCCGATGCGGGTGACCTGCGCCACGGTGCCGGCCCTCCGGCCATCTGCGCCTAGAATGGCGATCTCGTCCAGCGGCAGCACCCGGCCTGGCCGCGTCACCTGGTAGCGCACGTCCAGGAGATTGCCGCCCGCGCTCCAGTAGATCGCGACAACGCGAATCCGCGCTTTCGCGGCAGGCACGTAGCGCCGGTACAGCGCCGCTGCGATGCCGGCAGCCCCTACAGTCATCACGATCGTGATGACGATGAAGGTAAAATCGAGGCTCTCCATCGGTGTTTCCTGTTCCCGCCCCTGGCGCTTATCAACGACAGCCCGCGCGGTGGCTCCCCCAACCTACGGGCGCCAACCCGCCGGCGCATCAGCCTGCATCAGCGCCAGGGCCCCACCCGGATACACGCCGTTGTTGGTCACTTTGTAGTCGTCGTGATTGTGCATGGGGAAGAACTGCGGGAAGAACGTGGCGGCCGTGCCGTCATAGGTGTAGAATCCGCCGTCCGCAGTCGGTACCGGCACATAGGGCACGTCCTGCGGCGACTTGTTCTTATAAATACCCGACTTGTCCATCACTTCGACGATCAAATCGTAGGTTTCCCCGGAGCCGATGGTGACGGTGTAGTTATCATGCAAGCCGCCGTTGGCGCCCAACTCCACTAGCGGGCTGGCATCTTTGCCCACGATATTGAAGTGATAGCCGTGGACATGCCAGGGGATCGTCTGATAGCCCATATTGATCATGCGCAGCAAAAGCCGTTGCCCGGTGCGCACATGGACGTAGGAGTCATAGCCGGGCGGCGGGCCGCCGGTATTGCCGGCAAACACGGCCTGGGCCGGCAGGATGGTATCGGGGAAACAGCGCCCGTTGAGCAGCCAGTAATCGGGCCGATAATCCACCGGGTTGAACGCGATGTTGTGGCCTTCGATCATGCGGTGCCAGCGGGTATCGAGGTCGGAGAGCAACATGATATATTCCTTGTCAAACCGGTCGATCAGTTGCCCCTGGTGCCGGACCCCACCGTATACCGTGTTGCCCATGTTCGCCGCCGGGCGGATGATAAGCGCCCCGTACATGCCCATCTGGACGTGTTCGGATGCTTCGACGTGGCAATGGTACATAAACGTACCGGCATGTTCGGGTTTAAAATAGTAGATAACCTCCCGGTCCATCACGCTGAAGGACCCTTCGGGAAAGCCGTCGTTTTGCGTCGAGGTGTGAATCCCGTGCAGGTGGACCGTGTGGGGGTCCACCGGCGCGTTCGGGTTCGCGTTGCCGATGTCGCGGAAATGCAGGTAGCAATCGTCGCCCGCGACGGCCTCGATAATGGGGGCCGGCAGTTGGGCTTTGCCTTTGAGCGAGGCCGGGTCGGCAACCGGGGTAGTAGGCGGGTTATTGCCGGCGAAGC
>CBJNAR010000197.1:0-6508 GCA_966434075.1 uncultured bacterium | reverse complement strand
TTGGTCACGCCGGCGATGATGGGTTTGGGACCCAGGCACCCGGTCAGCAGCAGCGCCATGACGGGCACGAGCAGCGCCAGCGCCGCCCGCGCGCGCCACTGAGGGCCGCCCGCCGCGCGGGTCGCTGCGGATAATCGCGAGAACCACCTCATCAGGGATGTATGCTCCTATTTCTCAAACTATCCCCCGGCGCGACGGGCCGGAAGCGGATATACCCTGTCTGATAGTCACAACATATGCGATCATATCGTTACAACGCAAGAAGCCGCATATGCGATTCGATCTATACCTGTGCATAATGGAGCAACCCGCCTGTGAGCCTCACCGAAGACCTGGTCCGCAAGATTTCGCAAACCGAGCACCAGTATCGCCGCCGGGTCAATCTGATGGCCGGGATCTATGTGCTGCTGAACATCACGGCCATCATCAGCATTGTGATTATCATCTGGTACTACAAGCTCTTTATCACCGTGGCGCAGCGCAGCAACATGGAAACGCTGACCCTGGCGATCATCATCGTCCTGTTCAGCTACCTGGTGGTGACGACCTTCGCCGGGTTGATTGGGGCCTGCAAGATGGTGTTTTACAACCTGCCGCTGGGCGGCGGCGCGGAGACGGCCAAGCAGGACGGGGCCGGCAAGCGCAAGCAGGACGCCGGCAAGGAAGAGAAGTCGGGCCTGCCGCCGGGGCAGCGCAAGATCGAGGAGCGCAAGCAGGCGGCGCTGAAACCGGCCAAGGACGAGGTCAGCAAAGCCTACTTCAACATCGCCCTGGAAGCCGAAGATAAGCCGCAAGAGCCGATCCGCATCCCGGTGGAGGACGAAGCCGGGAAGCTGGGGGAGATGGTGATCGACGGGGCGGAAGCCCGCTTCGAGGCCGAGAAGAAGGGCATCAGCAACACGATCTTCGAGTATTTGCTGAACCAGATCCAGGACTGCCTGCGCGAACGCGACCCGGAGCTGGATATGCAGATCGTAGCCTGGTCCACCATCGACGATGAAAAGGCGGCGCAATATCGGAGCCAGGTGCAGGCATTTCGCACCCTGGCCGCTCAGTTGGAGAAAGGCCCGATCTGGCCGACCTGCAACCTGACGCGCGGCAACGTCGCCTATATCCGCACGAAGCTACGCGAGATCGTGCCTTACCTGCGCAACGAAGCCTTCTTGCCCGATGTCGAATACCGGGCCGAGTACAACCTGCCGATCATCCCGGAGCCGCTGGGGTTCGTCTCGCTGCGGCGCACCGAGCAACGGGCCGACCCCGTGGCGACCATGGGCTGCGCCTCGCTGGTCACGCTCGGCGTCATGGCCCTGCTGATCCTGTTTCTCTTCTTCCCGCCCTGGCTGCCCAGCAAATAGACCCGGCGCGCTCGGCCTCAGCCCGCCGACCCCGGCGCGTGGCAGGCGTCCGCCGGTGCCTCTCCCCATACTACCGCGATCCTCCTTGTCACATTTGGGTTGCCGGGTCTGTTCTACCCTTATGGAACCGCGGCCCAAAGGAGACCCACCGAGCATGGCCTGGCGCATCATCGTACTCGTCGCACTGCTGGGCGCCCTCACCGCGTGCGGGAACCAGTCGCCCGCAGGCGATCAAGCTAGGGAAATCGAGACTCTGCTGTCCTGGACGGCCACCGGGCAACTGGCCGCCGACTCGTGGCGGCAGGGGAAAGTGCCCCAGATCTACACCACGCGCACGCTGCAATACGCGGCAGAGCAATTAGACTCGGAGCAGCCGGCGGTGGCAAAGCTACCGCCCATCGCCGGGAACACCCCGCTCACCGAACGGCTTCAGCGGGTGCGAACTGTCATCGACCAGATGCGAACCGCAGTCGAGCAGGACGACCGCGCCGCGCTGGCTGCGCCGTTGCAGCAGATCACCACGGAAGAAACCGCCTTCCACCAGTTGCTGAGTAACCTGGAGGGCGAGCAATAATGAAGAAGTTCCTCAATGTCGCGCTGGGCATCGTGACCAGCATCGGCGGGTTCCTCGACGTGGGGTCCATCGCTACCTCGGCACAGGCCGGGGCCGCGTTCGGCTTCTCGCTGATCTGGGCCATTGTGCTGGGCACGATCTGCGTCAGCTTCCTGGTGGAGATGACCGGGCGGCTGGGCGCCATCAGCAAGCACACACTGGGCGACGCGCTGCGCGAACGATTCGGGGCCAAGTTTTTCATGTTGCCCTACCTGGTCGAGTATGTGGTGGATTTTCTGTTGCTGGCCTCGGAGATCGGCGGCGTGTGCATCGCGCTGCAACTGGCGACAGGCATCGGGTTTCGCTGGTGGGCGTTGCCGGTGGCGCTGGCCGTCTGGCTGTTGCTCTGGCGCGGCACTTTCGGCCTGATCGAAAACGGGGTGGCGAGCCTGGGGCTGGTCACGCTGGTGTTCATCGCCGGGTCGTTCGCCCTGCATCCGTCCCTGGCCGCGCTCGGCGCGGGCCTGCTGCCCAGCCTGCCCCGCCACGACACGGCGCACTACCTGTTCATCGCCGTCAGCATCATCGGCGCGGTGATCACGCCGTTCCTCCTCTACTTCTATTCCTCCGGCGCCATCGAAGATAAATGGAGCGAGGACGATCTCGGAACGAACCGCATGGTGGCGGGGCTGGGCATGAGCTTCGGCGGCATGGTGTCCCTCGCCGTGCTGGTCGTATCGGGCGCGGTGCTCTTTCCGCGCGGCATCCAGATGGACAGCTATGAACAGGCCGTGCTGGGGCTGGTCGTGCCCTTCGGCGGGTGGGGCTTCGCCCTCTTCATCGCCGCGCTCGCCATTGCCTGCTTCGGCGCGTGCCTGGAGGTGTCGCTGAGCACCGCTTACCTAACGGCGCAGGGGTTCGGCTGGAACTGGGGCGAGAGCCAGAAACCCAACCAGGACGCCCGGTTCAGCCTGGTCTACACCTGCAACATTTTCCTGGCCTCGCTGCTGATGCTGGCCGGGATCAACCCCCTGCAACTGACGCTGTTCACCATGGCGCTGATCGCCACCATGTTGCCCGTCGTGGTGATCCCGTTGCTCATTTTGATGAACGATAAACGCTATCTGCGCGAGTATCGCAACGGGTGGATTTCCAACGGCGTCGTCGTCTTCGTCATCGTGCTGACGTTTGTGCTGGCGCTGATTTCCATTCCGCTGGAGATTCTGGGAGGCAGCTAGATGGACCTGATCAAGGACGTGCTCGACAACCAACTGGTGGACCGCAAGGACCGCAAGCTCGGCAAAGTGGACGGCATCGTCGTGGAGCTGCGCGACGGGTTACCGCCGCGGCTGCTGCGCATCGAGGTCGGGCCAAGCACCGTGGCCCGGCGGATCCATCCGCGGTTCGGCGCCTGGGTAGCGGCCCGGTTGCGGCGCTGGAACACGATCCGGTCCGAGCCGAGCAACATCCCCTGGGGGGCGATCCAGGAGGTCGGCATCAACGTCAAGCTGGACCGCGACGGCGCCATGACGACGACGCTGGCCTGGGAGAAGTGGCTCAGCGACCACATCATCCGGCGCATCCCCGGAGGCGCGTGATGGCGGCTCGCGAACTGCACCTGGAGTTGTTGCTGAGCAAGACGGTGCGCGGCATCACCGGCGCACCGGTGGGGCGCATCGAGGAAATGCGCGCCCGCCAGGAGGGCGACGAGTGGGTAGTCTACGAGTTCCTGATCGGGGCGGGCGCGGTGGTGAGCCGGCTATCTGCCGGGCGGCTGGGCCACGTCGTCGCGCCGCTGTTCGGCCACCGCGACGCGCCGCACGGCTACCGCGTGCGCTGGGACCAGATCGACCTCAGCGACTCCGACCATCCGCGCCTGCGCTGCCGCCGCGATCAACTGCGCGTCTTTGTCCCCGAAGAGACGCCGCCGCACAAGTAGCAGGCCCCTGCGAACTCAGGGCACCGTGACGGGGGCGTAGAAAGCGCCGTCGGGCAGGGCAAAGGCCTGCGTGCGCGCGCTGCCGTCCAGCGGGACGGTGTAGAAAGCGGCGCGGGGAGAAGTCGCCGCGCTGCCGGCGGCGTAGATCAGGGCGGTGTTGCCGCCAGGTAGCAGCCCGGCGAACTCGATGATGGTGCCGACCGGGAAATCGGCCCCCAGGTCGCGCGCGGTCCAGCCGCCCCCGACCCGCTCGGCCAGCACCAGGCGGGCGGCGCCGAGATTCTGCAAGCCGGTGTTGGCCGCGTTCACGGCGAGCAACAGGCGGCGCGAGTCGAGGGCTTCCAGCAGGGTGGCCGCCGCGTTGTCGAGCACGGTCTCCTGGCGATTCGCGGCCGGGTCGTAGAGCAAGAAGACCGGCGCGCCGGCATCGGGCACGGTCAGCCCGCCGAGATCGCGGGTGACGGTGCGGCGGGCGCTGATCGCCAGCAGGTCGCGCCCGCGCACGAACGTGACGCTGGTGAGCCGGAAGCCGGGCGGTTCCACCGCCGTATCGGACCGGATGGCGAGGCCGGAGGGCGACCAATCGAGGGCGGCGAGCCGGGCCGGGCCGCTGCCCGGCCGCGCGGTGCGTCCCGGCGCCACCTGCTGCAACGACCCGCCGTAGAGCAGGTAGTGCCCGGTGGCGCTCAGTTCGAGCACCGAGTTATCGTTGGTCTGCAGCGGCAGGTCGCTGACCTTGCCGGGCGCGGCGGCCAGGAACATGCCGAGGCGGATCTCGCTGTTGTTACCCTGCGTACCGGTGGGGCGGGCGGCGCTATAGACGAAGGCGTTATGGGCCGGCTCGTAATAGAACGCCACCGGGTGCGGCGCCTGCGTACCGATCCGGAACTGCGCGACCGGCGTGGCGGGGGCGCTGCCCGCGGGCGCGAGCACGGAGACGGCGCGGGTGGAGCCGGCGGCACCCTGGGTAGTGTCGCTGACCGGCGCCGAGTAGGCGACCAGACCCGGCGACACGGCAAACGAGTCGAGGACGGGCGCCACCAGGCGCAGCCGCCCGGCGTCGGGATCGTAGAGATAGAGCGGGCCAGGGCGGCGCGACGTGGGGTGCTGCAGGATGGTCAGCAGCCCGCCGGCGGCAAACTGGACATCGAGGCTGGCCGTGGCGCCCGGCGGCAGTGGCACGGTGCGCGGCGCGCCGCCACTGCGCCAGACGCGCAGATCGTAGTCGGGCGGGCCGGCGCCGGAGTCCGGGGTGGCGGCGGGCACCGCCTCCAGGTAGGCCAGGGCGCTGCCGTCGGCGGCCACGGCCAGCAGTTCGCGGCGCCCGGTGGGCGGCGGCAACAGGCGGCGGGGCGCCGCTTCGCCGGGCACCCACAGGTTGACGTTGCGCGCGCTGTCTTCGTAGACCACGCCGGCCAGCGGGGTGAGCGGCGGCGACTCCCCCGCCAACGGCGGGGCGAGGATTTGCCAGGCGCCCCAGGCGAGCAGGGCCAGCGCCGCCAGCCCCACGGCTGCGATTACCAGCAGGCGGGTGCGCCCGAGGCGCCGGATCGATATTCGCGTGGTGGAACGGAGCGCGGGAATCGCGTCGCGCACAGCAGCCAAGGGATCGGTCCTCAATATGGACGGCACCGGGCGCCGGCAAGCAAAGGTATGCCGGTAGCAGAGGCCACGAGCGGCCTGTTACCGGATTATACCAGATGGCAGGCTACGGCGGTTCAGGGATTGCAAGCAAAGGGGCGCGACCCGCAGGTCGCGCCCCCCTCGTGCGCAAGCGCCCGGCGATCAACGCCGGAAGATCACGCTGACTTTGCCGAAGTCCACGCGCGACCCGTCCACCAGCAGCGCGGGCTGGCGCGGCGCGAGCCGCTGGCCGTTGAGCTTGGTGTAGTTCGTCGATTGCAGGTCTTCGACCAGGTAGTCGTTGTCGCGGCGCAAGATGCGCGCGTGCCGGCGCGAAACGCCGCCCTCCTCGCCGCCATAGGGCGTGAGGTCCACATCGGGGAAGATGGGCGGGTCGCTCAGCGGATCTTCGCGGCCGATCAGGATCTCGTCCTTGTTCGGCAGGTTGATCACGTTGCCGCTGCCGGCCAGTTCGAGCCGGGGCTGCCCGGTGCCGGCCGAGGGCGCCGGCGCGGGCGGCACGACGGGCGCGGGCGTGACCGGCGCCACGGGGGCGACCGGTTCCACCGGGGCCACCGGCGCGACCGCCGCCGACGCCACGGGCACCGCCGGTTCGGGCGGGACAGGCGCCGGAGGCGTGACCACCGGCGGCGGGGCGACCGGCGCCACGGGCGGTGCCGTCACGCTGGGCGAGGTTGCGGTGCCTGTCAGCCGGGTGCCGCAGTGATAGCAGAACATGTCGCCGGGGGTGACCTCCTCGCCGCAGTTGGGGCAGCGGGGCGGGGCTTCCTCGACCACGCGGGTGCCGCAGCGGGTGCAGAAGGTGGCACCAGGGCGCAACGGCGCGCCGCAGTTGCGGCAGGTCGTTTCCGCCGGCGCGGCCACGGGGGGCACCGTGGTGGTGCTGCTCACCGCCTGTGAGGTCGTGAGCGTGTCGTCCGTGGCGCCCCCGGCGCCCCCGCCGACCGCGCCGCCGACGCCCGCACCAACGGCGGCGCCGACCGGGCCGCCGACAGCCGCGCCGATGGCGCCGCC
>CBJNAR010000196.1:0-6509 GCA_966434075.1 uncultured bacterium | reverse complement strand
CGAGCCATGCGGCGCGGCGGCCAGGGCCGGTTTCAAACCGGCCCCTACACCGCAGACCGGTGTTCCACGCCAACCCGCACGTCGCAGGGCCGGTTTGAAACCGGTCCCTACATCGCAGACCGGCGTTGCACGCCAATTCGCACGTCGCAGGGCCGGTTTGAAACCGGCCCCTACATCGCAGGCCAGTGATCCGTGCCAAATATCCGCAGGGCGGCTATTGCGTGGCCCAGGACTCGCCTTCACGCAGCACGACGAGCCGGCCGGCGTAGGGCGTCGCCTGCAAGGCCGACTCCAGCCGGTCGATCGGTTCCACGTAGTGCGCGAAGGTGTGGTGGTGCACCGGGATGACGGTGGCCGGTTGGAACAGGTCGATCAGGTGGGTGGCCTCGGTCGCGTCGAGCGTCAGCCGCCCGCGCGGGCCGTCCGCACCCACCGCGCCCATATGCGGCACCAGCATATCGGGGCGCCCGGCCTGCTCGCGGATCACGGTCAGGCCGTCGAACCAGACGGTGTCGCCCGTCCAGTAGACCGAGTAGTGCTCCTGAGCGGTGCGATACTCGATCAGATAGCCGTTGACCAGGCCCATGTCGGTGTTCACGGCGTCGTCCGCGGCGTGGCGGGCGGGCAGCGCCGTGACTCGCAGCCGGGCGCCGTCTTTTTCGAGCGTGAAATATTGCCACCAGGTGAGGCCCCAGACGGAGGCGAAGCCCCAGCGGCGCACCGCGGCGGCGTCGGGCCGCGGCACGGCGACCCGCACCTGCTTGTCCAGGCGCTCGGCGGCGGGTGCGTCGAAATGGTCGCGGTGCAGGTGGCTGAGCAGCAGCAGGTCCAGGCCGTCCAGGCGCGCGGGCGGTAGCGGCGCCAGCCGGGCAATCGGGGCCTGGGCGGCCCCGGTCGATGGGTGGCGATTGAGCACGAAGGCGGCCGGCCCCTCGGCGAAGATGGGATCGGCCAGCACGCGGAACCGGTCCCACTCCAGCAGGAACGTCGGCCCGCCCAGCCATTGGAATTGCATCGGTGTTCTCCCCGCCCGCTAGCCGATGCGCCGGCCCGGCCCCGCCGCCAGGCGGCGCACCGTGCGGATCAGCAAGTCGAGCGCGCTTTCCATCGTCGTCGGGTCCACGGCCTCGGGGGTGTCGGTGGGCCAGTGCCAATTGGGCAGGGCGCCGTGCTCGTCAAAGGCCATCACGCTCAAGGCGCGGTAGCCGCGTGACAGCGGCACCTGGGCGTCGGTGGGCAGGGCATGGTAGCCGCGGGTCTGGAAGTGCAGCCCCCGGCGCAGCGCCATGCGCGTCGCCGCGTCGAGCAGTTCGCTGTCGGCCAGCAACGGCCAGAGCGTGCCCTCCTGGTTGACGAGCGTGAGCATCCCGGCGCCGACGTTGTCCACGTTGATAAAGAGGGTAGTCGCCGGGTCGAGTTCGCGCCCGTGGGCTGCCAGGAAGTGCTGCATACCGCCCAGGCCCGACTCCTCGCAGCCGGTGAACACGACCCAGAGTTCGGCCTTCTGCTCCAGCGCCCCCTGGAGGGCGGCAGCCAGCCGCTCGGCGGCGGCCAGGACGACGGCCACCCCGCTGGCGTTGTCGTTGGCCCCCGCGACGACCGGCATGGCGGCTTCGCGCTGCACCAGCACGGCCAGCGGGAACAACAGGGCGCTGCCCGCCGCCTGCGTGGCCCGATCCAGCGCTTCCGGCTCCGGGCGGCGCGGCCCCTGGACCCAGCGGGCCAGGTTGCCCAGCGCCACGGTCGCCATGGCCGCGGTCAGGCCCACGAACGTGGCGCGAAACCCGCGCACTAGACGCGGATGGAACACCAGCCCCGAGCGCGCGCTGTCGAGATGGGCGACCAGGATCACGCGGCGCTCCGGCGGGCCGCTCGATTCCGGCAACGGCAGGCGGGCGACGACGTTCTGGCTGCGGTCGTGCGGCAGAAACGGCAGGCGGGCAACGGCCTCGAAGCCCAGGCTCTCGACCAGGAAGGCGCCGAACGCACCCAGCCCCAGCAGGGCGCCCAGCGCGGGCCGGCGCGGCCCCAGCCAGCCGGCCAGGGCCAGCGCCCCGTAGAGCGGCGCATAGGTCCAGCTATAAGTGGTCAGCCCCTCGAACGGCTCCAGCTCCACCTCGTATCCGGCATGGCGCAGGCGGTCGATGACAAAGGCCGCCGCCTTACGCTCGCCTTCGCCCGCCGAGGGGCGCGGGCCGATCTCGCCGGCCAGCAAGCGCACCGTCGCCAGGAGTTCGGCCTGGGTCTCGTTCTGCGCGGCGGGGCCGCCGGCCGGCGGGGTGTGCTGCCCGGCGGTATCCGCCTGGTTGTCCACGGTCATAACGTGCTCCTTTAACGGTCTGTCGCTCCCGGTGCGCACGCATTCACGGCGCCGTCCACGGCATTTCACGCCCGGCGGGCCGCATTCCGGTCGTGCCCCGGCCATCGGGCGGGGCGCCGGCCCTGGAGCCTGCCTGCGGTATCCCGGCGTCGTATGGAGGATGACGAATCTAACGGATCTCCCCCGCGGTTCGTTCGCTGCCCATTGGCACACGGTTTGCGACAGTATGGGCAAGGGCCGGGCCACGACCCCCGGCTACACCGGCAAAGGAGAGGACAACAATGGCAGCACATGCAGCGGGGCGCACCCCGGTGGTCGTCTATTCGACCCAGACCTGACCGTGGTGTGTCAAGGCGAAGGAGTTTCTTTCGCGTCGTGGCGTACCCTATATCGAGAAAGATGTCTCGCGCGACCG
The DNA here is from genome assembly GCA_966434075.1 of uncultured bacterium. Lineage (GTDB taxonomy): Bacteria > Chloroflexota > Chloroflexia > QHBQ01 > JAICKM01 > JAICKM01. The sequence continues at coordinate 3,774 of CBJNAR010000196.1, read as the reverse complement.
GCAAGCGGCGATGGAGATGATCCGGCTGTCGGGCCAGCAAGGCGTGCCGGTGATCGCTGTGGACGACCAGGTGGTGGTCGGGTTTAACCGGCCCCGGTTGGAGCAACTACTGGCCCAGCGGGCCGGCGCGGCGCCAGGCGGGCGCAAATCGCTGGGCGCGAGCGTGGCCGACGCGGCGACCATCGCCCTGCGGCGCCCCGGCATCCCGACCAGCGGGGCCTACGTGGGCGGCGTGCGCCCCGGCAGCCCGGCGGAAGCGGCGGGCCTGCGCGCCGGGGATGTGATCGTCTCCGCCGGCGGCACCCCGATCGGCAACGCCGCGGGCCTGGAAGCCGCGTTACGCAACGCGCCGCCCGGCCAATCCGTGCCGATCAGCTATCAGCGCAACGGCACCACGCACCAGGTGGCCGTGGTCCTCTAGCGCGGGCCCGGCCCGCTAACGGGCAGTGAAGGGCGCAAACGGGGCGCCCAGGGCACCGCGAACAGCGCCGCGGCGCCCTGGGCCATGACCAGCGTCACCAGGGCGGGGGCCATGCGGTGGAGCGGCAGCACAAAATCAGCACACCCGGTGCGGATCGCCGCCGCCGGCATCCCCCACGCGGCGGCGCCCACCGGCTCCTGCACCAGCACCCGCCCGCCCCGCTCCTTCATTATGCGCACGCCCGCGCTGCCGTCGGAGCCACCGCCGGTCAGGACCACGGCGATGCTGCGCGCGCCGTAGGTCTCGGCGGTGGAGGCGAACAACTGCGTCACCGACGGGCGAGCAAAGGCCACCCTGGGCGCGTGCGACAGCACCAGACGCCCCCCGGCGGAGATCTCAGTATGACGCCCCGCCGGGGCCAGATACACGCGACCGGGTTCCACCTGGGCACCGTGGGCAGCCCATTGCACGGGCAGCCGCGAATACGGGGCGAGCAGATCGGGGAACCGGCTGGGATAGTCGGCGCTGAGATGCTGCACGACGACGATGGGCGCCGGAAAGTCGCTAGGGAGGGCGGGCAGCAGTCCGCGTAAGGCGGCGAAGCCACCCAGCGAGGTCCCGATGACAACGATGTCAAAGGCGGCGTAAGAAGCCGGGGCGAAACTATCCATGTCCAAATTATACCAGATTTTTGTGCTTTGTGTACGCTATCGTACATATAGCGGGCCGGGTGGCCCAACTTCTGCTCCACAGGTCAGGGCGGGGTTGTATCTAGCCGCGAAGAGCTACCCTTGCATGATTGCCGGGCCAACCCAGAGGGGAGCTATTCATGGATACTCATCACGGCGCCGAACTGCCGGCGCGCAACCACCTGCTGGCCGCCTTACCGTCCACGATTTACGACGCGCTGCTACCGCTGCTTGAGCCGATCGCCCTGAACCTCAGACAGATCCTCTACGCGCCCAACGAGCCGATTACGCACGTCTATTTTCCCGTGGATGGAGTGTGTTCGATAGTGAGCCTGCTGGAAAACGACATCGTGATCGAAGTCGCGACCGTAGGGCATGAAGGCATGATCGGCATTCCGGTGTTCCTGGGGGCGACGCACACACCAGGGCAAGCGTTCGCGCAGGTTCCCGGCGCGGCGTTCCGCATGGAGGCGCAGGCGTTCCGGCAGGCACTTGAGGATTACCCGCGCCTGGGGGCCGTGCTGCAACGCTATACGCAGGCCCTGTTTGTCCAAATCGCACAATCCACGGCGTGCAACCGGGCGCATCCGGTGAACGAACGGTGCGCGCGCTGGCTCTTGATGACCGCCGACCGCGTGGGGCGGGATGAGTTCGCGCTCACGCAGGAGTTCCTGGGGCAAATGCTAGGCGTCCGGCGGGCCAGCGTGAACGTGGCGGCGCGCACGCTGCAGCAGGCGGGGTTGATCGACTACAGCCGGGGACTGATCACGATCCGGGACCGGGCGGGCCTGGAGTCAGTGGCGTGCGAATGCTACGGGATCATCAAGACCGAGTACGACCGGTTGCTCGATTAGGAGTTCGCCGCGGCGGTGCGGGGCAACGGGCCGGTTTCAAACCGGCCCCTACAGCGCCAATGGGGTCGCGGGCCGGTTTAAAACCGGCCCCTACAGAAGCGCGGGCGGCGCGGGCCGGTTTAAAACCGGCCCCTACAGGGACGCACCGGCGCGGGCCGGTTTGAAACCGGCCCCTACAGAGGCGGGAGCGGCAGCCATCGGGCCGGGCAGGGGTCGGGCCGGCCCGGCGCCGGATGGGTGCGGCGCCGGGGCGGGGGAGAATCATAGCAGCAGGGCCAGCACGGCCTTCTGGGCGTGGAGGCGGTTTTCGGCCTCGTCGAAGACCAGCGAACGCGGCCCGTCGATCACTTCGTCGGTAATCTCTTCGCCGCGGTGGGCGGGCAGGCAGTGCATGACCAGGGCCTGCGGCCCCGCCTGCTCCAGCAGCGCCGTGTTGACCTGGTAGGGGCGGAAGATGGGGCGGCGCGCCTCGGCCTCGGCCTCCTGGCCCATGCTGGCCCAGGTGTCGGTGAAGATCACGTCGGCGCCCGCGACGGCGGCGGGATCGCGCCCGAACTCCAGGCGCGCGCCGGTGGCCCGCGCGGCGGCCTCCGCCAGGTCGCGGTACTTCGGCTGCACGTCGAAGTTCTCCGGCGTGATCACCGTCATGTTGACGCCCATCTTGGCCGCGCCGATCATCAGCGAGTGGGTGACGTTGTTGCCGTCGCCGATCCACACGATGTGCAGGCCTTCCAGCCGATTGCGCTTCTCCCAGATGGTCAGCAGGTCGGCCAGGATCTGGCAGGGGTGCTCCTCATCGCTGAGCCCGTTGATGACGGGCACACCCGCGTACTTCGCCAGGTCGTCCACCTTGGCCTGCTCAAACGTCCGGGCCATGATGCCGTCGACCATGCGGCCCAGCACGCGGGCCACGTCGGCCACGCTCTCGCGCTTGCCCAGGCCGATGTCGTTGGGGCCGAGGTAGAGCGCGTGCCCGCCCAGGTGGGTCATGCCCACCTCGAATGACACGCGGGTGCGCGCCGAGGGCTTCTCGAAGATCATCGCCAGGCTCTTGCCGGCGAGCACCGGGTGCGGCTGGCCGGTCTTCACCTTCAGCTTCAGGTCGCGGGCCAGCTCCAGAATCCGCCAGATTTCCTCGGTGGTCAGGTCGTTCATCGCGGTGATGGACCGGCCCTTCATGCTCACTGCCATGCTGTTATGCGGCTCCTTCTATAAGTCGGGTGGGTATTTCTTCGTGCCGATGCGAGTCCATGCGCGGCGCGGGGCCGCATCCCGGTGGGGCGGCAGGGCGGCCACGCCGGTCCGCCCCTACGACATCACTGTCCCGTCGCCCCCCTTCCCGCGCCGGGAAGGGGTTGGGGGTTAGGCCCGCCAAGCGTTATTTGCCCTCGATCCAGCCTTGCAGGAAGGGCTGGAACTTGCTGGGGCCGAATTCGACGAAGCGGTAGTTGCCCATGCCCGCGATGCGGTAGGGGTCGCCCGCGAAGAACATCTCCACCTCTTCCTGCGATTGGGCGCGGGCCAGGATCACGGCCCCGGCGGGCGGCACCTGGCGGCCCGAGTAGAGCAGGAGGCCGCTGTCATAGCCCTTCTGCAAGAAGGCCCGGTGCTCCGGCGTAACTTTGTCGATCTCCTCCAGGGGCGCCTGATAGGTGATTTCGATCAGAAAGTGCTTCATCGGTGTCTCCTCCTTATTCCGCGGTGATCACGGTGCCGGTCTCGCCCGCGAGGGCCGGCAGCGCGCTGAACAGTTGCGTGATGATGGCCTGGCGGCCCCCGCCCTCGCCGGGCTCCGGCTGTGCCGCAATGG
>CBJNAR010000195.1:0-6514 GCA_966434075.1 uncultured bacterium | reverse complement strand
GGCGATCCAGGAACGAGCCCGACCCGTCCTCCTGCCAGCCCCAACTGCCCACCAGCGGATCGACCAGCGGTTGCTGCGCCCGGCGGGCGTAGAGGAACCCGGCGCCCTTGGGTGCGCAGAGCCACTTGTGGCAGTTGCCCGCGTAGAAATCGGGGCCGATGGCCTCCAGGTCGAGCGGGATCTGGCCGGGCACGTGCGCGCCGTCGATGATGGTCAGGATGCCGGCCTCGCGCGCCCGGCGGCAGATCTCGGCCACGGGCAGGATCAGCGCCGTGCCCGACGTGATGTGGCTGATGCTGATCACCCGCGTGCGCGGCGTGACGGCGCGCCAGAGCGTGGCGACGATCTCCTCCGGCGTCTCCACCGGCAGGGGGATCGGCTGGCGCACGTAGCTCGCGCCCGCGCGGGCGCAGAGGTATTGCCAGGTGCGGTCCACCGCGCCGTACTCCAGGTCGGTGCCCAGCACCTCGTCGCCGGGCGCCAGGCGCAGCGAGCGCGCCACGGTGTTGACGCCGGTGGTCGCATTGGGCACGAAGACAATATCCGCCGGATCGGCGCCGACATACGGCCCGAGCCCGGCGCGCGCCTCGGCCAGCAACCCGGCGCAGCGCCGCCCCAGGAACTCGACCGGCTGGGCCTCCAGCGCGCGCTGCCACTCCTGGTACACCGCGAACACCGGCGCCGGGCACGCCCCAAACGAGCCATGATTCAGAAACACCATATCGGGTCGCAACAAAAACAGATCTTTCACCGTGGTCCTCTTCTGTGCGCCGCCCGGCGCGGGCGGGCACGCTACACTAGTTCTTCCGATGCCCCTTGTCCCTCTGAGCGCAGCGCAGAGTCTCGTCGCCTGCGGGCAACGAGACGAGATTCTTCGCTGCGCTCAGAATGACAAGGGCGAAGGCGATGAGATTCTTCGCTGCGCTCACAGTGACAAGGGCGAAGGCCACGAAGAACAGCGCTAATATCGACGACCTTCGCGTCCTTCGCGCCTTCGCGGTGAACATTGGAAAAACGCGAGTCTCAACCGGGGAGCACCGCGTCCAGGGCCGCGCGCAGCACCGCCGGGTCCACCTCGACGCCGGTCCAGTAGCGGATGTTGAGCGCCGCCTGGTTCACCAGCATCCCCCGCCCGTCCAGCACCGTGGCGCCCGCGGCCGCGGCGGTGCGCAGCAGGTGCGTTTGCGGGGGGTTCATGATCACATCACAGACTACCAGATGCGGGTGCAGCGTGTCCAGGTTCAGGTCCAGGCGGGCGTCCACGTCAGGCGCCAGGCCGACAGAGGTGGCGTTGACCAGGATGCCGGTGTCGGGCGAAATCGCGTAGGGGCCGGCCCAGTGCACCGCCTCAACCGCCGTCGCGGTGGCCCCGCGGATGGTCTGCGCCAGTTCTTCCGCCCGCGCCAGGTTGCGGTTGACGAGGGTGATTGCGGCCGCGCCCGCCAGCGCGAGTTCCACGGCGATGGCGCGGGCCGCGCCGCCCGCCCCCAGGATCGTCACCCGCGCGCCCTGCGGATCGGCCACCGTGCGCAGCGAGGTCAGGAAGCCCTGCCCGTCGGTGTTCTCGCCGGTGAGCAGGTCGCCACGGCGGACCACGCAGTTGACCGCGCCAATCAGCGCCGCCGACTGGCCCAGATCGTCCAGGTACGGGATGACGGTTTGCTTGTGCGGCAGCGAGCAGTTGAAGCCGATCCAGCCCATGGCGAGCGCGCCGCGCACGGCGTCGCCCAGGTGGGCCGGGGCCACGTCGCAGTTGATGTAGCGCGCGGGGATGCCGTGGTGGGCGTAGGCCGCCTCGACGATGGCGACAGTCGGGTTGCCGGCGGCGGGCGTCGAGAACGACCCGGTCAGCAGTTGGAGGAAAGGCGTGGTGGCGGGCATGGCGGTTCCTTTCAGGGGCGGCGCGCCGGCAGACAAGCCTCGCCCGACCCCGATTCGCGGCGGCCCGGCCTGGCGATCACTTGTTCAGGCGCGGGTCGAGCGCGTCGCGCAGGCCGTCGCCGACGAAGGAGAAGCTGAGCATGGTCACGGCGATCAGGATGGTGGGCAGCAGGCCCAGGTGCCAGTAGACCCGGATGTAGGCGTAGGAGTCGGCCACCATCTTGCCCCAACTGGGCAGCGGGTCGTTGATGCCGAAGCCCAGGAAGCTCAGCCCGGCCTCGGTGAAGATGGCTGTGGGCACGCCCAGGGTGACGGAGACGATCAGCGGGGTCAGCGCGTTGGGCAGCAGGTGGTAGAGCGCCACGTGCAGCCGCGTCGCGCCGATGGCGTAGGCGCCGGTGACGAACTCCTTCTCGCGCAGGGCCAGCAGTTGGGCGCGGGTGAGCCGGCAGATGTCGACCCAGCCGATCAGCCCGATCGCCACGACCACGTTGAGCAGGCCGTTGCCGGGCGCGTTGTCGCCGCTCCGCCAGACCGAGATCAGGAACAGCGCGAACAGCCAGATCGGGATCGCCGTCAGCACCTCGACCCAGCGCATGATCACGTAATCGACCCAGCCGCCGAACATGCCGGCCAGCGTGCCCAGCGGCACCCCGATGAGCAGGGCGATGAGCTGCACCGAGAAGCCGACGATGAGCGAGACGCGCGCCCCGTAGATCAGGCGGCTCAGGAAGTCGCGGCCCACGCTGTCGGTGCCGAGCAGGTGGTGGGGGTTGGGGAACTGGTTGGCCTCGGCCAGCACCGAGTAGTCGTAAGGCGCGGGCGCGATCACATCGGCGAAGATCGCCGTCAGGATCAGCAGCACCATGACCACCAGGGCGCTGACGGCCAGTTTGTTGCGGAAAAAGCGCCGCGCCGCGTCGCGCCAGAGGTTCGAGGTCGGGCGCATGATATGTTCGGCGGCAGGCGCCACCGTTGATTTCTCCGCCAGACTCATACCGGTCTCTCCCCAGTCATCCCGGTGCCCCCTGCCCGGTGGCCGCTACTGCAGCCGGATGCGCGGGTCCACGACGGTGTAGAGGATGTCGCTCAGCAGGTAGGTAATGCTCCAGAGCACCGCCACCAGCAGCATCGTCGCCATGATCATCGGGTAGTCGCGCAGATAGATGCTGGACACGAAGAACTTGCCCAGCCCCGGCACGCGGAAGATCACCTCCACGAAGATGGTCCCGGTGACCAGGCTCGGGATCTGCGGCGCCAGGATGGTGATCAGCGGGATGAGGGCGTTTTTGAGCGCGTGGCCGAGCACGATTCGCTGTTCGCTCAAACCCTTGGCCTGGGCGGTGCGGATGTAGTCGGCGCGGATCACCTCGACCAGGCTGGCCCGCGTGTAGCGCGCCACCAGGGCCGACGGCCCCAGCGCCAGGGTGAGCACCGGCAGGATCGCGGCCGTCCAGTCGCCGCCGTTGCCCGGCCAGCCGCCGGTGGGCAGCCAGTGGAGTTGCACCGAGAAGATCAGCAGCAGCCAGATCGCGATCACGAAGCTGGGCACGGTGATGCCCAGCGTCGAGACGAACGTGACCAGATAGTCGATCCAGGTATTTTGCCGGATGGCGGAAATAATGCCGAAGGTCAGGCCGGTGCTGAAGGCAAACAGAATCGCCAGCCCGCCGAGTTGCATGCTCGTGGGCCAGGTGCGCCCGATCAGTTGGAGCACCGACTCGGTCGGGCTCTGGAACGAAATGCCGAAGTCGCCCTGCAGCGCGCTGCCCATGTAGCGCAGGTACTGCTCATACAACGGCTTATCCAGCCCGTACTTGCGCAGGATATTGGCCTTGCCCGCGGGCGGCAGCGGCGACTTCTCCTCGTCGAACGGGCCGCCCGGCACCGAGTGCATCAGCAGGAAGGCCAGGACCGAGACGATGAGGAAGACGATGACCAGGCCGATGATGCGGCGGATCAAGTAGGCAACCATGCTCCGGCCCCTTGCCGCGCCGGGAGCGAGGGCGGGCAGCCGCGGCCCTACCCCCGCCCCCGGCGCCTGATACGCCCCGCCCTACGGCGACGGGATCTTGCGGTTGGCGCTCGCTACGTCCTTCGAGATATACATCGAGCCGATGACCGTATCGGTGTTGGCAAAGCCCGGCCAGTGGATGGCCGCCACGCCGTTCTGATCCGGTTCGAGCTCGGTGCCCTTCAGGTAGGGCTTGTAGATGTCGCTCTGGTAGCGGTGGTAGATGAAGACGCCCGGCGCCTCCGTCACCAGCAGCTTCTCGGCGTCCTGGAACATCTTGACGCGCTCGGCGGGGTCGCCGGTGAACGCGGCGGCCTTCTTCACCATGTCGTCGAACTGCGAGTTGTTCCAGTTGTGCCGCCCGCCGCTCAACCACACGCTCAGCATATTATAGGGGTCGAGGAAGTCCATGCCATAGGAGACCATGCCGAACTGGATCTGCGTCGGCTTGGCGTTCATGGCGTCGGTGAACGTCTTGGTCTCCTTGTTCGAGACCTCCACGTCGATGCCCAGGTTCTGCTTGATCGCGGCGGCGATGGCCTGGGCCACGTCCCGGCGCACGGGCGCCTCGTTGCGCAGCCACAGGGTCAGCTTGGGGAAGCCCTTGCCGTCGGGGTAGCCGGCCTCGGCGAGCAGTTGCTTGGCCTTCGCCACGTCGTAGTTCTGGATGTCCTTGAGACCCTGCGAGTTCGACGCCGGGAAGCCGGGCATCAGGAACGAGTAGGCGGGGATGCCCTGGCTCGGCTTGATGATCTGGGCGATCAGCGTGTCGCGGTCCACGATGTGGCTAAACGCCTGCCGGACCTTGATGTTGTCGAACGGCGGGTTCTTGGTGTCGAAGAACAGGTAATCGGTGCGGAAGTCGTTCGGCTGCGGGTGGGTTTCCTTCTTCAGTTGCGGGTCGTTGGCGATGATCTCGTTATCGGCCGGGGACAGGTTGGACCCCAGCACGTAGTCGATCTCGCCGGCCTGATAGGAGGCGAAATCGGTGGCCGGGGCCGCGCCGATGACGATCACCTTCTGGATGAACGGCTTGTTGGAGCCCTTGTACTTGGGGTTGGCTTCATAGACGAGCCGGTCGCCCTTGCGCCACTCCTTCAGCACGAAGGGGCCGGACGAGACGGAGGTGGCGGGGTCCGAGTTGTAGAGCCCGCCGTGGGCCTCCAGCGCCTTCTTCTGCAGGGCGCTGCTGTAGAGCAGCATCGCGGGCAGGTAGGGCGCGGGCGACACCGTGGTGATCTGCAACGTGTGCGGGTCGGCGGCGGTGACGCCGAGCTGGTCGAGCGGCACCTTGCCCTCGACCGCTTCGCTCCAGTTCTTGATCACGCCCTGGAAGTACCAGGTGAAGTCCCAGGCGTGCTTGGGGTCGGCGCCGTAGCGCAGGGTGGCGACATAATCGTCCGCCGTGACGGGCGTGTCGTCGGTCCAGATCAGGTTGGGGTCGAGGTGGAACGTCCAGACCAGGCCGGTGGAGTCGACCTCCCACTTGGTGGCTGCCGCGGGGGTGACCTTGAAGTTCTTATCCAACCGCACCAGCGGATCGGAGAGCACGTCGGCAACCGCGCCGCCGCGCTTGTAGACCGACTCGTAGAAATCGACGGTGGTAAAGTCGGCGGTGTTGTCGTAATGGGTGATGTAGACTTGCTGGTCGGGCGGGGCGGCGTCGGCGGGCAGCGTCACGCCGTTCAGGGTGCCGGCTGTGCCGCCGCTGGACGTGTTGCCGCCGGACGGGGCGCTGGTGGCCGTGGCCTCGGTGGTACCGCCCCCGCCACTGGGGTTGCTGCTCACGGCGGTGGGCGTGGCGGCGACATCCCCACAGGCTGGCAGCACGAGGGTGATGATGAGCAGGACGAGGAACCAGATGCGTTTGCGACTCATAGGTTGGCCTCCTGTTCGGTCAAACCCGATAGCCTTCACAGTCAATCGACAGGGTGGGCGGGGCCGCAGGCGTGAGCGCTGCCTGGCCGGCGCCGGTGCCGGGGCGGGGTAATCACCTCCTTGTGCCGTATGTGGTGGGCCGTCGTCCGATCCCATGGGGGAAACTGCGCCGCAACGGGGTGGGGCCGGCGCCGCGCCCCGGTGGTTCCCGGCGTGGGGTGCAAGGGAATCCCGCGCGGGCCGGTGCCGGCGTGCCGGTGCTGGATGCAAAATAGCCGAAGAGCCGCCCCCCTTGGCGCGAAGATGATACACCGGCCCGCCCCGCTTGTCAAGCACCACGCCCGGCGGCATCCGGGCGCGCGAACAACCTCACCCCCCTACCCCCCTTCCCGCCACGGGAAGGGGGAATCGCCAGCGAGAGAGAAAATCACGCCCCTTCCCGCGGCGGTTCAGGCGCGGACAGAACATTCGTTCGGGCGCGGGCGGGCCAGCAGCGCCAGCACCTCCAATATCGGATCCAGCCCCGCCCGCCCCGCCGCACCGGGCGGTCCCAGCGGCGGCAAAATCAACGCCTGCGCTTGCACCCGGTGCCACCGCTGCCCCCAACTCGGCCCGGCCCGGTCCCCTAACCCCCACGGTAACGCCGGCCTCGCCGTCCCATACCCCACCGCCGCCCGGCGCGCCGCCGGCGCCCGCCGCACCTGCCCCCGCGCCCCGGCGGCCCGCCGTTGCCGCTCCCAC
>CBJNAR010000194.1:0-6521 GCA_966434075.1 uncultured bacterium | reverse complement strand
AGATCGAGATCGCCGCTGAGATGGTCGCCAATGTGCTGAGCGTCGAGGTCGCGGGGTTCGCGGCGGGCCTCGCGCTGCACAACGACCGCCCGGACCCCTGCGCGGGCAGCGTGCGCTGGACGCTGGAGACGCTGCAAGGGGCGCGGGTGCAGGCCGGAGAGGTGCCGGTTTCCGTGGATGCCTTCGCCGCCGTGCGGCTGCCGGCGCTCGACCTCTCCGAGTATCTCACCGACGCCAGCAGCCGCGACGTGGTGCTGGTGGCCGAACTCTATCCCGATCGGGCGGGGGCGCCCGCCGCTGTGTGCGTGGCACCGTTTGTCCCCAGCAAGCACCTGAGCCTGCAGGATCCCCAACTACACGCCGAGACGCACGCCGAGGGCGATCAACTGCACATCGAGATCACCGCCCAGTCGCTGGCCCGCTTCGTCGAACTGGCGCTGGCGGGGGTCGATACCGTGTTCAGCGACAACTACTTCGATCTGCCGGCGGGTCGCACGCGCGTCGTGACCACGCCCTTGCCGCAAGGCTGGACTCAGCAGCAGGCGCGCGCGGCGCTGCGTATGCGCAGCTTGTTTGACTCCTATGCGTGAGGTGGCCCGGTCGCCGGGCGCTGACCCTGCTACCGGTGGGGCGCCCGGCAAGGTAAGGACAAAGCGGTGGGCGAGACAGGGCAGAATCCGGGTGGATATGGGATAGAGGAACTAGACGAGGCGCCGCGCGTGCCCGGCAAGACGGCACGCTGGGGCGAGGTGCTACTGGGGGCGGCCCTGCTGCTGATCGTGGTCGTCGCTGGCGGCGCGAACTGGTGGCAGGGGGAAACCCAGCACGTGGCCTACCGGGCGGGCGACCGGGCGGCGACGGCCCAGCAGTGGGAGGAGGCGCGCGACCAGTTCCTGGCGGCGGGCGGCTATTCCGATGCGCGAGCGCGCGCCGCCCAGGCCGCCGCGCAGATCGCCGAGCGCGACCGGCAGTACGGTCTCGCCCTGGCCGCCCTCGCCAAGAACGACGGGGTGGCGGGGCTGCGCGCGCTGGACGCCGTCGATAAGATCGAGCCCGAGTATGGCGGCACGGCCCTGCTGCGGTCCGAGGCCGAAGCCCTGCTTTACCGCAGCGCGCTGGAGGGCATGGTCGCGCTGCGCCGCCAGGCCAGCCCGCCCGGTCTCTACTACCGCACCGCCTACGATTGGGTCTGGCTGACGGGCAGCGATGGGACCAGTTCGCTCCACAACGACGGCGCCGGCGACTACATTGTCTACGACGTGCCCGATGCCGCCGGCACGGGAGCAGCCCGGCGGCTGATGGTGGCCCACCTCGAAGACGGGTCGCTGTCCTTTGCGCCTGTTGCCCTCAACCCGGCGGCGCGGGTTTTCTGGGGCGCCGCGGGCGGTTGGAGCTATGCCACCGACTGCCGGGCGTCGATCCCGCTGCAGATGCGCAGCTACTATTGCGCGGGTGGTATGATCTACAACCCCGCGGGCAGCACCGTTACCACGACCGTCAAGCTGCCGGGGCCCAACTGGATCGTGGTCAACCTGGCGCCCGCCGGCAGCAAGATGCTGCTGGCCGATATCAGCGCCGACCCTGGCGGTGCCCCCCGCGCTACCCTCTATCTCGCCGCGCCCGACGGCAGCGACCCGCAGATGCTCTATGAGGGCGCAAGCTGGATCGAGCGCGCCGCTTTCAGCCCCGATGGCCGCTATGTGCTGGCGACCCTGGCGAGCGCCGGCGGCGCCCTGGAAACGACCTACAAGGCCGTCCTGCTGGACCTCGCGGGCTCTGTCGGGCCGCAAACCATCGATATCGCGAACTACCCGAACAGCGATTCCGCGGCGGGCATGGACTTCGTGTTGCTGACCGGCGCGGCGGCAGGGAAAGTTGCCATTATGCAATACGGCGAGGGGCAAACGCTGGTCAAGATCCTGGATCTGACGGGGGCGCCCCAGTTGGTGCAGCCGCTGGTGAGCACCCGGCTGTTCCTCACGCCGCTGATGGTCACGCGCATGGACGACGGCGGGATGTTGTTGTGTGGCCGGGTTAGCAACGTGTCGATTGCGCTGGATTCCTTGAATGCGAACATCGGCAGGTGCGTGCTGCGCGACAGCGCCGGGCGGGAATCGTCGTTCGAGTTGCCGGCAATCGCCCGCTACGGGATCGGCTATGCCTGGCCCCGCCAGGGCGCGCTGCTTTACCCGATTGCCGTGCCGCAGGGCGGGGCCGCGGGCCTCTCGGTGCTGCGGATCACCCCCACGCCGTCGAGTGGCACCGGGCGGGCGCCCGCAGTGATCTTGCAGCTTCCGCTCGACGCGGGCCAGCCGCTGAACCTGGTGGCCGGGCCCGGCCTGCTGGCCTATGCGCGGCAGGGGCAACTCCACGTGCGCACTTACGACGGCCGCTTCGATGTGCCGCTGGAGCAAGGCATCGACGTGCTCTACGACGTGCGCGGCGAAGCCAATATCACCATGCTCTTCTAACCGCCCCCACGCCAAACGGCCCAGGCCCCTATCCGTCTATGGGCCTAGGTTCTACCGGGCCAAAAAGGTGGGTCTGCATACTTCCCATTTCCGATACCATATCGCGAAGACGCGGTTATAATCACAGTGTTCGCGACGTGCGAAAGCATTACGGGGTGCGTGGCATCCCAGGGAAAGGATAGTAGAAGCAGACCATGTTTACCGACATTTACGTTAGCATCCAGGCCAGCCAGGTGCTCCAGGAGCGCTGGCACCAGGAAGCCGCCCAGCCTCGGCGCGGGTGGTTTGCTGGTCTCCTGCGCCGGGCGCCCGCAAGCAAGTAGGCGCGCGGCCAATTCCATCGATCTTTATTGGCGGGCCAGGTCAACCGACCTGGCCCGCCGCACTTTCCGCGGCTTTGCGGGCCGCTGGCCTAATGGATGGAGAACTGCTCCGTCTGCAGATAGGGCCGCACCGCCTGCCCGACCGGGTCGGCGGCGAAATGGTCCTGCATGGCGCCGTCCTGCAGCACGTTATCCAGCGCCGCCATGATCATCGATTGGTCGAGCACGAGGTAGCGATGGCCGATGCTGCCCGTCGTCGGGTTGACGGCGTCGAAGAAGCCGTAGGGCCCGTAGATGCCGGGGTAGAGCCGGCGCAGGTTGGCGATATTGGTGAGCGCGGCCTGCGGCAACACCGGAAGGGCCAGGAACGAGGCGTGCGGCGTGACGGCATATTGCTGGTAGGGGCAGCAGTTGGCGTTGGACGAGAGTGCATTGGGGTACGGCGGGCCGACCGCGCCGAAGGCGTCATAGCCGCCGGTGTCGTCGGGCGTGCTCGACGGCGAGAGGCCCCAGACGGGATAGTGCAGGCCCTCCAGCGGCCAGGCGGCCTCCATCTGCGCGTAGCGCACGTCGTTCAGCCCGAAGCTGTGCGGCCCCCAGGTGGTTTCGGGCACGACCAGGTTGGGCATGAGGCCCTCGAACTCGCTGCCGCCCCAGCTTGGCACGAACTCGATGTTGCCGAAGCTGGTGGTTCCGGTGTAGACGTAGTGGCCCTCGAAGATGGTGAACGGCTGGCCCGATTGCGGGTCGTCGTAGGTGGTGTAGTAGCCATGCGGCGGGTACTGGCCCTGCCAATCGAAGTTGGCCGTGTCCATCGCGCAGCCGGTTACGGGCGGCGGCGGGGTGGTCGAGGGCAGCGTGCGCCAGGTGCGCCACCAGACATCGCCCGGCATGGTATGCGTGCCGATGCCCATGTAGGCGGCGATGCGCGTCTCAGTGTTGAGCAGGCCGTAGTGGAAGCCGGCCGGACCCTGGTTAATCAGGTATCCACCGTACATCTGCCCGGCGGTGATGTCGGCGCACTGGTCGCCGGCATCGTAGAAGAGGCCGTAATCCATCGCGTTAAGCAAGGCGGTGACGCGAGCCACCAGGGCCCGGCACTCCTGGCATTGGGTTTCGCTCAGCGCCTGTCGCGCGACCACCAGCCCCGCGCCATACCAGCCGTTGTCGACCGTGGAGATGAGCTGGCCGGTGATGTCGCTGTTTTCACAGTCGGTGCCGCCCGGCCCGGTCAGGCAGTGGCCGGTGGACGTGTCGTACCAGCTCAGCAGGAAGCCGTTGTACTTGCGCAGCCGCTCGATGGCGGTGATGGCGCGGCTCAATCGGGTCAGCGCCTCCTGGCGGTTGATCAGGTGCATATCCTGGGCCGCGACGATGCTCCACAGGTAGAGGCCGATATTGGTGGGCGAGGTGTAGTTGCCCTGGGCGGGCGCGCCGTTGAAGCCAATGTTGTCGCGCGGCAGGTCCGTATTCGAGTCGATATCGGCGCCGTAGCCGTAGAACTTCCAGGTATCGCGGGCGATCGCTTCGAGCGTGCGTCGTTGCTCGGGGGTGAGGGTCTGGTGTTGGGGCGCCACCTGCACCGGCGGCGCGGTCTGCGCCTGGGTGGCGCTGGGGAGCGCCAGGATGAGTAGGATGAAAGCCATTATGGCGGCGGGTAGAAGCGCGATCATGCGACGTTGCATCGGGAGACCTCCTTGCTGGATCCGGTGAATCACTGGCTGTCGATCTCGTGGCACCGCGTCCCGTGCGTGGGTCCGGCGCCCGGCGCCCGCCTGACGGCTTCAGCAGATCGCGGGCCACCGGTCTGTAGGGTTGCAGTGCCGCCGGGCACGGGATGCGCCGGCAGCAGCGCAAATTCCGCATTCGATTCGTGGCCGTTGCCGCCGCAATTTCGGTGGACAGTTAGGACGCGATATGGTATACTAACAGACTGGGGCGCGATGCCGCGAGATCGGAATCTGCCCTTTGGGATACGCGTGGGTTGGCGGCCGGCGGCCTCACCATCGGGCCGGGCGGACCGCCCATTGGGAACAGGTTATTCGTTTAGTCGGGGGTGTTTTGCGTGTTCAATATTCAATTACCGCAGATTGAGCGGGTCCGTAGCGAGGACAACTACGCGCTCTATCGTGTGGATCCGCTGGAGCCGGGCTGGGGCTACACGCTGGGATCGGCGCTGCGGCGCATTTTGCTGTCGTCGTTGCAGGGGACGGCCGTCACGGCGATCCGGCTCGATCCGCTCAACGAAGATATGTCGGGCGTCGAAGGCGTGCGGGAAGACCTGCTCGATATTATTCTGAATGTGAAGCAGTTGCGACTGCGTGCCGAGGCCGAAGTGCCGGAAACGGGCCAGATCATCGGGCTGCGTGACGCCAGCGAGCGCAACGGCGACACGACGCTGACGGCGGCGGACCTAGCCCTGCCCGAGGGGGTGGAGGTGCTCAATCCCGACCAGGTGCTGGCGACGCTGGCGACCCCGGATGCGCCGGTGGACCTGGAATTGCTGGTCGAAGCCGGGCGCGGCTATGTGCCCGCCGATCAACACGAGAACGCGCCGATGGACATGATTCCCATCGACGCGATCTACACGCCGATCCCCCGCGTGAACTATATCATTGAGCACACGCGCGTCGGGATGATGACCAACTACGACCGGCTGCTGCTGGAGATCTGGACCAACGGGACGATTACGCCCGACCAGGCGATCAGCCAGGCCGCGCGCATCCTGACCCGCTACGCGACGAGCATTGCCTCGTTCGGCCAGGAGACCGAGGCTATTCCCGAGGTCGCGCCCGCCGCGCCCTCCACCACCCCGAGCGCCGCGAACATGACGCTCGACGACCTGAAGCTGTCGGTGCGCACGCTCAACGCTTTGAAGCGCGCCAACATCAACACGGTGGCGCAGGTGCTGGCGACCCCCGACAACGACCTGCTGGCGCTGCGCAACTTTGGGCAGAAGTCGCTCGACGAACTCAAAGCCGCGCTCGACGCGAACGGGATCGCCCGCGGCGAGTAACCACCGGATATTCTGCAGCAAGCAAACGCCCGCCGGTTTCCGTGAGGGACCGGCGGGCGTTTGCTTGCCTTGCTTCCTGTATCACGGCCCCGCGAACCTTGTCCCTGGTGGAAGCGCCGGCACCGTCACGTTTTGTCCACCAGTTGATACCGCGTTTGCCACCAGTGCCTGCGATAATGACCGCGAGGGGCCGAGCCTGACTGTAGGTAGAACAGTGGGTGTAACCCCAACGACTCGCCGGCGCGAACCCGGCGGGTCATTGCGAATAGCAATACAGGAGGCGCACCATGGTTACGCAAGATCCCGCAAAGCAAGCACTGGATCAACAACTGGAGCGGGTCGGCTGGGGTCTGTTCCTCATTATGATCGGCGGGTTGGCCTTTGTGCCCAGCGTGCCGTCGGGCACCTGGCTCGTCGGCGTCGGGCTGATTATGCTGGGGATCAACGCGGCGCGCTATACCAACGGCATCCCGATGAGCAACTTCACGCTGGTGCTGGGTGCCATCGCGTTGTTAAGCGGATTGGGCAGCATGACCGGGATAAACATTCCCGTCTGGCCGCTGCTGCTGATCCTCATCGGCGCCAATATCGTCGTGAAATCACGGCTGATCCAGTTCCGGTAACAGAGCTCGCACGCAAATCGTACATCGTCCGCACGGAATCGCCGCCAATTCTGATCAAACCATGTTTTGCGGCGCATCTTCCCTACTG